>CACJXT010000001.1 GCA_902597425.1 uncultured Pelagibacteraceae bacterium
AGATCATCATCTTCGTAATTAACAAAAAGTTTATAAACTTTTAGTAAAATTTTAAGATCATTATTTTCAAGCATTGAATATATTTTATTATAAACTTCCTTATTATTTTTAGAAAATTCTTCTGTGAACCATCTTCTTAAAGCGCTTTTTTTTGCAGCAGGTTTTCCCATTTTCATTAACTCAAACCTATTTTCAACAACTCTTTTTTGTTCGATTGATCTTTTATAAATTGACCCATGAAGAACTAAAGAACTTAATCTATCACTATGCTCAGATGCAAAATGTCTAGCAATAAGAGATCCTAAGGAAAAACCAACTAAATGAATTTTTTTGAACTCTAATTCATCAATTAAATTAATTAATTGTTTTATAAAATCTTCAAAATTTAACTGTGTTTTTTTTAGAGGTGTTTTTCCATGACCAATCAAATCATATATGAGAATATTTTTGTCTTTAAAAAAATTAATTTGTGGATCCCACATTTCTTTCGTTAATCCAACACCATGAATAAACACAATTGGAGTTGCTTGGTTTTCTTTTTTTAGATAATAGAAAGTTTCATATTTATCAAAAGTAGAAGGCATAGAAATATTATTTAGGATTTTTTTAATCCCATTTCTTTCATATCTTGATATCTGTCACCTGTTCTTGCATGAGCTCTACCGCTAGATGCCCCCCCGATTGCAATTACAATTTCATCATCACAAGGAGCGTCATGAATAGTAAACTCATGAGTTAAATAATATGGTCTTAATCCAGAGTCAGTTTTGTGCATCATAGGGATGGAAATTTTGCACCCTGCAGGTCCTCTTGTATTTGTAAAACTTAAATAAGAAGTTCCTCCAACAGCATCTCTAAATTTATTTCCAAATCTTAATGTGTGAATAAAAGCTGAAGCATGTTCTATTTCTCCCGAAAGTCCAACAACTCCAGCTTTTCCATACGCTAAAATTTTTTCTGGAGTTTCCATTTCTTTAATTAGCTCTGGAACTAAAATATCACCTAGCTTTGGCGCCAAATCTAAAATTTCTGGTTTTAAATCTTCAACAAATCCTTTTCCATGCCAAGGGTTTTTAAAAACAGCGGCTACCGAAACCATTAAAACTGGTTTTTTAGATTCTTTACCACCTTCTATAAAAGTTTTGTCTACAAATTTTGTAAATTTTCTAAGTTTTAAATTCATTTATTTTATCCTATGCTTAAAACTGTCTCTTCTAAAACTGTACAGAGCTTTTGGATCGACATCAACATCAATGACTGCTGGTTTATTACATTTTAAGGCATCTTTCACTGCTTGATTTATTTCTGAAATTTTTTTTACTTTATATCCTTTTGCACCATAAAGTTGTGCGATTTTATCAAAAGGTGGACTACTTATGTCTGCTCCAATATAACGTTTTCCAAAAAAATCTTTTTGATAAGCTTTTTCTGCACCCCAACTTTTATTGTTCATTACAATAGTTATAGTATTTATTCCATAATCGACCGCAGTACTGAGTTCAGAAATAGTCATTCCAAAACCTCCATCACCCATTAGACTAACAACTGTTTTATTGGGACATGCAACTTTAACACCTAAGCCACAAGCAAAAGAAAAACCAACAAGACCAAAATCCAAAGGGGTAAACAAAGAAGGAGGATTATAATATTCTAGGGCATCAGTTGCCTGAAGACAAAGAGTACCCGCATCAAGAGTAATAGCTGAATTTTTTGGCAGAACCTTTCTTAATTCTTTAAATAATCCACCAGGTTGTATTGGAAATTTTTTTAAATATTTATTACTGTCTCTATTATTTAAAAAAACTTTTCTTTCTTTTAAATAATTATTAGTCCATGTTTTTATCTTTAGTTTAGTTTTTTGTTTTTTTATTTCTTGAAATAATTGATTTGCCGTAGTTGCAGCATCAGCACAAATACCTACGCTAATTGGAAAATATCTTCCTAACATTTTTTTTTCTAATTCTACTTGAATGATTTTTGCATTTTTATTTATATTTTCGTAAGAATAAAAAGTTGAATTAAAACCAAGACGAGTGCCTAGTGCAATTATTACATCAGCTTGTTTAACTAATTTTGAAGCAACTGGATTTCCTCTTGGACCCATCTGTCCAGCATTCAATTTGTGGTTAAATGGTACAGCATCTCCATGACCTGCTGCTGTAACTATAGGTATATTTAGCAATTCAGCTAGTTTAATTACCTCTTTATGTTTAGCTGTATATTTTATTCCTCCACCTGCAATAATTACAGGTTTTGTTGATTGAGTAATTATTTTTGCTGATTTTTTTATTACACTGTTTTTGGCCTTTAAAAAGCTTTCAGAACTGTAAGATTTTTTATTTTGATTAATGTTAAATTTTGAAGTTTCTGCTAAAATATTTCTTGGTATATTTATACAGACAGGGCCTCTTCTTGAAGACATTGCTGTATTAAAAGCATTACTAAATACTTTTGGAATTTTTTTTACACTATTTATTGTCCACGTTTTTTTTGTAATAGGATTAAATAATGATTGTTGATCAAGACCTTGGAAAGCGTCTTCCAGTTTATCTTTAGTTGAAAAAGATCCTGCTATTGCAACAACAGGAGAAAATGCTGCTTTAGCTTGAGCTATTCCAGTTACAAGATTTGTTGCACCAGGTCCATTTTGTCCAGCTAGAATTACACCAGGCTTGTTTGAAGCTCTGGCATAACCATCTGCCATATGTGTTCCAGTTCTTTCATCTCTAACACCTATAAATTTTATTTTTTTTTCATGATATAGCGCATCAAACATTTCCATAGTAGCAGAACCAATCAAACCAAAAACATTTTCAACTTTTTCTTTTTGTAAAGACTGAACAGCTGCTTGGCCTCCAGTTAAGACCTTGGAAGATTTTTTCACGAAACTTTTTTGACTTTGGTGTCTATATCATCTTTGAAATGAGGCATTACTTTTTCTGTAAACATTTTAATGCTTTTCATGCAATCTTCATGTTTAACACCTGGAAAATTTGACCAGACTTGTAAGTTTTGTAGATTTAATTCTGATTTAAGCTCTTTTATTTTATCAATAACATATTCTGGAGTACCAAAGAGCATGTTACGTTTATGTAGAAAATCATAACTTAACAAATCTAATTTACCTTTAGTCACTGGCAACTCTTCTCCTGGATCCATATGATTTCCTAAACCTCTCCAATGGCACACCCATTTCATATAATTTACCATATGCTGACCAGCCTTTTCTTTAGCCTCTTCCATAGTTTCGGCTACAAACATATCTCTAACTAAAGAAATACCTTCACCCATTGGTACATTTCTTTTTTCAGTCTCAGACCTAGCATTTTTATAAACTTCAAACTTAACTTTTAGCGCCTTTACTGTTGGGATCCACATTATAATATTTATTCCTTGTTTAGCTGCCCATTCTATTGATCTAACTCCATCAACAACTTGATGAATAGGTGGGTAAGGTGTTTGATAAGGTTTTGGAAGAACACTAATTTTTTCTACAACATTTGTCTCCATATTTAAAAATTCTTTACTTGGTGGACTCATATCATGTTGCCAAACATAATTAGGTGTTGGGTAAGTATAAAATTCACCTTTATGATTAAAAAATTTTTCTTTCCACGCTTTTTTTAGTATCGTTAGAGTTTCTTCAAATAGTCTAAAATTTTTTGCTTGGTCTTTCATATCGGCTTCTATATTTAAATTTATGGCTTCTCTACCATAAATACCTCTACCGATACCTATTTCTACTCTTCCTTTTGATAATTGATCTAATAAAGCAATATCTTCAGCCATTTTAATAGGGTTGTGAAATGTAATAACATTGCATGCTTGACCAATTCTAATATTTTTTGTTCTTGCCGCAGCATCTACTCCCATCATTAATGGATTAGTGCAAGCTTCCATACCTTCGTGATTAAAATGATGTTCCGTATACCAGATTGAATTCCAATTCTTTTCATCGCAATATTCTGTGATTTCTTTAGCTTCATCTAAAATTTTATCATATGGTTTATGAGTCCAATTAGTTGTATTACAAAAATATCCAAAATTCATACGTCCTCCTTTAAATAACAAAATTTAAAAAAGTCGACCGATCCCACTTTCGTAATGAAATAACGACGAGTTATGTATCGCTTTATAGCCAAAATATATCATGGACTGTAAAAGTTGCAACAAAGTAACATATTTTAATAGCGATAACGATTTTAAAGGTAAAATTAGAAAAGGAAGACAAAATAAAGTCTATTTATCTTTCCTTAATTAAGTTTTTATTTTAAATGTATGATCAATGAATAACAAAAAAAATTTTTTTGAAAAAATAAAAATATGAAAGTTGTTATATTGGCTGGAGGTTATGGAACAAGACTCGCAGAATACACTAGCACTATACCTAAGCCCTTAGTCAAAATTGGTAATGAGCCAATCTTAACTCATATAATGAGATTTTATTCTTCATTTGGTTTTAACAATTTTATAATAGCAGCGGGCTACAAACAAAAAGCTATCTTTGATTACTATAAAGATTCAATTAGACTTCAAAAAGAATTTCCTAATTTAAAAATAGTGAACACGGGTAAAGACACAATGACAGGTGGAAGAATATTGAAACTAAAGCATTATTTTAAAAAGAATGAAAATTTTTTTATGACTTACGGAGATGGTTTATCTGATGTAAATTTAAATAAATTAAAAAAATTTCATGACAGTCATAGAAAAATAGCAACTGTTACTGCAGTTCATCCCCCTGTTAGATTTGGTGAATTAGAAATTACAAACGATAAAGTAACAAATTTTGAGGAAAAACCTCAAGCTAAAGCTGGTTGGATTAACGGAGGTTTTTTTGTGCTTAATTACAAAGTTTTTAATTATATCAAAGATGACACTACGATGTTCGAAAGACAACCAATGTCAAAGCTTGCAAATAGAGGAAAGCTAATGGCATTTAAGCACAATGGTTTTTGGAAATGCATGGATACTTTAAGAGATAAAATAATATTAGACAAAATGTGGAATGAAAAAAAAGCATTATGGAAAAAATAAAAAGTTTTTATAAAAATAAGAAGGTGCTTGTTACAGGGGTTACAGGTTTCAAAGGTTCTTGGTTATGTAGTTGGTTGTTATTGTTAGGCGCAAAGGTATACGGCACAGGGTTTAATCCAAATCAAAATAAAAATTTATTTTATAAGTTAAATTTGAATAATAAGATTAAATTAAAAATTTTTGATATAAGAGATCTTAAAAAATTAAAAAAATTTATTTATTCTTCAAAGCCCAGCATAATTTTTCATTTAGCTGCACAACCTATAATCTATGAATCATACAAAAATCCACATACAACTTTTGACATAAATTGTAGAGGCACACTGAATATTTTAGAGGCAGCAAAAGCTTATAAATTTATAAAATCTGTTGTCTGTATAACTTCTGATAAATGCTATGAAAACGTCGGCAAAATTAAAGCATACAAGGAAGGTGATTTGTTAGGAGGTGTAGATCCATATAGTGCCTCCAAAGCATCTGCAGAATTAATAATTAGAGCTTATAGAGAAAGTTTTTTTAAAAATAAAAGAAATTGCGGAATATCAAGTGCTAGAGCTGGCAATGTTATTGGTGGAGGTGATTGGTCTAAAAAAAGATTGATACCAGATTGCATAAGATCTTTAATAAAAAATAAAGTTATCTTTCTAAGAAATCCGAAGTTTAATAGACCATGGCAATTAGTACTGGAACCACTCAAAGGCTATTTAATTTTGGCAAAAAAACAGTTTGCAAATTCATTAAAATTTTCCGACGCTTGGAATTTTGGCACCGAGCCAAAATCAGTAACCGATGTACAACAGATTGTAAAGTATATGATTGAATTCTGGGGAAGAGGGAAAATGAAGACGATGAAAAAAAATAAATTTTATGAACAAGAAAATTTACAGTTAGATATTACAAAAGCAAAAAAAAAACTTGGCTGGTTTCCTACTTACAATATAAAGAATAGTGTAAAAATTACAACAGAATGGTATTTAAAAGTATTAAAAAAAAGAAAAAATCCGTTTGATGTTACTAATGAACAAATAAAAAATTATATGAATAAAAATAAATGGACTTAAAAAGACTACCCAAATTGGAACCATATAATAATTAAATTTAGATTTATTTTTTAAATAAAATTATTAAATTATTCTCCTTCGTTAAAATATAGTCACTTAAAAGTATAGTTAATTTAATAATTCGCTAATATTTTTGTCTAATTTTTTTTCAAAATTTTTATCATTACCTGGGTTTGCGGCGCAATGTCCAAAAGGAGAATCTACTGGTCTTAAAGAAGAACGAGAAATAAATCTACTTTCAAATTCATTATCTTTTGTTCTAAAATATAAATCCTGATTACATGGCATTAAAATTGTTTTTGATCTTATTGATTTAAGAGCTTTAATATAATTGTTTTTGTATATAGGACCTTTGCTTATATCGTTTATTTGCCAAGTTTTAAGTTTTGATAAAAGATTATTTGCATCCCAATTTTTTGCATGATCATTTGCCCAATCTTTAAGTAATTCTTCTACATTTTTAAAACCAAATTTTTTATAAAGTTTTTCCCTATAAAAATCTTGTGAAAAGGCCCAGCCAGCATAAACTCTTCCAAATGCTTTTAAACCTTCAACTGGCTGTTTTTTATAATTTCCATTATTCCATTTTTTGTCTGCTATAAGTGCTGCTTTAACACCTTCTAAAAAAACATGATTATGAATTGAAGTTTTTGATGAAGCACAAAAAGGAAGAATTGCTTTTACCATTCCAGGATACTGTGCAGCCCACTGATAAGATTGGCAACCAGCCATTGACCAACCAGTAACTAATGCAATTTTTTTTATTTTCAGTTTTTCAGTAATAAGTTTATGCTGGCAATAAATATTATCCCATAATGTTATAGTTGGAAATTTTGAACCAGATTGAGATCTTGTAGCGTTGCTTGGTGAGGAAGATAGACCATTTCCAAACATGTTAATTGATACAATAAAATATTTATTCGGATTAATAGCTCTATTTTTTCCTATAAAACCTTCATTTCTAATATGACTTCCAGTATAAAATGTAGGAAGAATTATGACATTTGAACGAGCTTTATTTAACCTTCCATATGTTTTGTAAATTAACTTAGCTGATTTTAAAAATCTACCAGATAAAAGTTTAATATTTCCTAAGTTAAACTTTTCATATTTTTTCATTAATTAGTAAAGTCTAAGATATTCTTTTACTTCCCAATCCGTTACTGCTTGATGATAACGTTCCCATTCATCATTTTTATAAGATAAAAAAGATTTTTTCATTACAGATCCCATAACTTCATCCGATAACTTATTTGTTTTTAATGCTTCTATTGCTTGCATTAAATTTTTAGGCAACCTTTTAATTCCTAATTTTTTAAATTCTCCATCTGTCATTTGATATAAATCTTGATCCGTTGGTTTGCCTGGGTCAATTTTATTTTTAATACCATCCATTGCCGAAGTTAATGTCATTGCTAAAGCTAAGTAAACATTCATTGTCATGTCTGCTGCTCTGTTTTCAATACAATATCTATTTTGAGGTAATCTAAATTGAGCAGATCTATTATTATGACCATAAGTAATATTAGTTGGAGCCCAAGTTACAGTTCCCCCTTCAAAACCTCCTACTCTTGGAACGAGTCCATTGTAAGAATTAACAGTTGAACATGTAATTGCTGTTAATGCTTCGGAATTTTTCATAAGCCCTCCAACTGCATATTTAGAATGTTTAGACCAGCCTTTACCGTCAGTAAAAATATTTTTTCCAGGTTTATTAACATCTTCCATAGAAAAATTAATATGTGCACCAGACCTCCAATCACCTATTGTTGGTTTTGGCATAAATGTAATGAACATGTTATTTTTTTTGGCAACTTCTTTTAAAAGAATTCTTAAAAAAACTAATCTATCTGCCATTTCTAATAAATTTGTATAATGAAAATCTAATTCAAATTGTGAATAAGCTCCCTCAGCAACTACATCATGTAAATTCCAACCTAATTCTTCAAGAATATCAATTAACTCTTTTAAAAAATGCATAGAGTCTAATGAGTATTCAACATCATACCCAAATGCTTGTCTTCTAGGTCTTATTCCATTAATTGGATCGCTATCAATAGCTTTAACTGGTTTTCCATCTTCTCCATATTTCATTGCAATAAATTCAGGTTCAATACCGCACATTCCTTTGTAGCCTGCATCCTGTGCTTTTTGCATTGCGCGCTTCAGAGCTTGTCTTGGACAAACATTATAAGGTTTATCTTCCCAATAAAGATCCGCAAAAATTATAGCCATTGTTTTATCCCAAGGACAAATATAAACGCTATCTAAGTCTGGCAACATTATTTGATCAGAGTCAGCAGGAGTTAATTCAGGTACAAAAGATATTGAGTGTACTGCAAACTGAGGTCCTTTACCTAAACATAGTTGTTCAAAATCACTCATCGGCACAGGTTTAGTTTTTGGAATACCATGTAAATCTATCCAGCTTGACATTACATATTGTACGCCAGCAGCTTTAAGTTTTTTGTGAACTGCAGGAATTTTTTTTCTGTTTCTTTCTATAGCGTCTTTAAAATTTTCGTAATATATTTTATTTTTCATTAGGCAAATTATTTTGGCATATCTTCTGGGTCAATTCCAGGAACAAATGTTATTCCAGCTTTTTGCTTCCAATCGTGAGGGTATGCTGCATAAAATATTACACATTTTTCATCACATTCGTAAGCTATATGATTATCCTTTGGAATATAAAGTACATCCCCAGGGTTACAAATATAAGATTTACCATCACAAGTTAGTCTAAACGTTCCTTCCATGCAGTAAATAATTTCATCACAAGTTAAATCCCAGGGAACAGAAACTTTATTTAAAAAATTTAATCCTCCACACATAGTGTTACTTACTTTACTTGTAACAAATGGTTTTATGTAAGATTTTCCTGGTTCTAATGTATGAAGTCTATTTTCAATATCTTTAAATTTATAGAGTTGTGGTTCTTTAGACATTAATATTCCTTTCGATTTTATATTTTAATTGGTTCGTTTAATTCAACTTTGTAACCATCTGGATCTTCGCAAAAAGCAATTACTCTTGTTCCATGTTTCATTGGACCTGGTTTACGAGTAATGTTAACTCCAAGCTTTGTAAGATCTTCACAAGCTTTATATACATCAGGAGTTTCTATGCAAATATGGCCCCATCCATTTCCTTTGTCGTATTCTTCTTTTTGATCCCAATTATGAGTTAATTCAAGACAGGGCGATTCATTTTCAAGTCCATAACCAATGAATGCATTAGTAAATTTTCCATCAGGATAATCAGTTTTTCTTAAAACTTTCATTCCCAAAGTTTTGCAATAAAAGTTAAAAGAAGTTTCTAAATCTTTTACTCTTATCATTGTGTGGGCCAATCTATACCCATCGTTTACATTTTTAGACATTTTTTTTACCTTTCATTGTTTTTCTAGACTTCATAGTTGCTTGTATTATTAATTTTTGAAATTTTTGCACACCTTTTTCCCAGTGTGGAGACAATAACCCACCATCATTTGAGGCTGGTGATGATCTTCCTTCTTGTAATCTTTCGCACATTTCATGATCTTCCTTATGTACACTCCACCATATCTTCTTTGTAATATCAATCTCTTCTTTAGACATAGATTTTCCCTCTGTTGAGTATATTATTCTTTTTTGGCTTGTAATACTTGGTCCAATAGGAATATTTAAATATACACCTATTTGATTAGGATAATAAGTTCCAATTATAAAGTTTGGAAACAAAGAAAGATATTTTGAAGATACCGATAAAGCATTACTATTTTTATTATCTTCTTTATCAACATTTACTCCACTTCCATAGCAAATGCCATCTACAATTGTATAATGATCTTTAAGAGGCTGATTGGTTGTTGTTTTGTGTACAAACTGAACATGGTAAGGTTCTATAAAATTTTCAATAAGAAATTTCCAATTAGTATTAATTTTTCCAAAATCTAAAGTTGCCGCATACTTTATTTTAGTTAAGTCTAAATCTTTAAATTTTGAAATTAAAGGCTTTGCATATTCTTTAAATTTTTTTGCTTTTCCATTAATATTTACAAATATCCAATCATGCCAAATATGAATTCTTATTGGTTTTAGACCATGATTTTTAAAATTAAATCCTTTGGGTTTATGTACATTTGTTCCTCCAATGTGTGGAGCGGCTTTTAAATTTCCTTGAAGATCATATGTCCAAGAATGATAAGGACATCGAATTAACTTACCAATATTTTTTTTTTCATTTACTAATTTTAAACATCGATGACTACAAACATTATGAAAGGCCGTAATTTTATTGTCTTCGTTTTTAACAAGCAGGATAGGTTTTCCAGCAATATAAACTGGAATAACATCTCCTACTTTTTTAAATTCGTGAGCAAAAGCTATAAATAGCCAACCATCGGCTAATGCAGTTTCACATTCTTTATCCCAAAATTCGTTATCAGTATATGATTTTGCTGGAAGTCCAAAAATTGTATTTGTATTTTTAGGGCTTTTAATTTTAACTGAAGTTTTAGTTTCAGACATTTATAGGTTCCTTCTTAATAAATGAAATCTATTTGCGATTTGTGAATATTACAATAAAATATATTATCGTTAATTATGGGATTTTAAGGAGGTCAATTGGTTAGTTCAAACAACAATATCTATAAAGGCTATGGTCAAGCTAAACCAGTTGGTTATGATAAAGAAATTTCACACACAGATTATGGCACTCCCTGTGGTGAATATCTAAGAAGATATTGGCATCCAGTTGCTTTAACTTCAGAAGTAAGCACTACTCCTATGCAAATAAAAATTCTTGGTGAAGATTTGGTAATTTTTAAAACCACTCAAAATAAAATAGGGCTAGTCCACAAAAACTGTCCTCACAGAAGAGCATCTTTAGTTTATGGAAAATGTGAGTCTAACGGTATTAGATGTTGTTATCATGGATGGCTTTTTTCTACAGACGGAGAAATTTTAGAAACTCCTGGTGAACATTCAAATTCAAAACAGGCAGAGCAAGTAAGAAAAAAATTTAAATTAGGAGCATATCCAATAAAAGAATTTAATGGAATTGTATTTGCCTATATGGGCCCACCAGAAAAAACTCCTGAATTTCCTCATTACGATGCTTATGAGATTTCTGGAATTACAAGAAGACCATATAAAATTAATTATAATTGTAATTGGATACAGGTTCTTGATGCAATTATGGATCCAGTTCATACATCTTTTTTACATGGTCAAAGTTCTGGAATACAATTTTCAGAAGGTTTTGCAGAAGTAGGTGAGTTAGAGTTTTTTGAAAGAGGAATTCAATATCTTGGATGCAATACTCGACGTGTAGATGACAATGTTTGGGTTAGAGTTAACGAATTAATATTGCCCAATTTTACTCAAGCAGGATCTGCTTTTGCTGCTGATGGAACTAAGTCTCGTTATTTTGGACGTAGTTCATTTACTCGATGGGTAGTTCCTGTAGATGATAATCACTGCATTGCATTAGCATGGGGTAATTTTGGTGAAAGAGGTGATCCGATAGAACACAACACCAAAGAAGGATGTGAGAGAATTGAGGCTGGCGAAATTATGGATAGAACTTGGGAAGAAAAACAAAAAAGACCTGGTGATGCAGAAGCTGTAGAAGGAATGGGCTCTATTAGTGCGCATAAAGGAGAACATCTAATGCCAACTGATTATGGAGTTATGGTTTATAGACGTCGTATAAGAACATTAGCAAAAAATTTAAAAAAAGGTAAAGAACCACCACAGCCTCAACAAAAAAAAGGAGATATAATAAGAACCAATGGACAAGACACAATATTAAGAGTACCCAAACGAAATATTGATGATCGTAAATTTATCAAATCAATTGGATCAGCTGTTATGAAAATGCAATTTGGTGCAGAAAAAATGCCAATAAAAGATCGAGACAATCATATTATAAATAAATTAACCAATATGGAAAAGAACGGAGCATTTTGAAAAATAATAAAAAAATTAAAATTCATGTTAAAAATAATCATTGGGCTCCTGGTTCTTTTCCAACTGATGCTGAAGGTGAAAAGAATTTTACAATAACCAAAGAACATTTTGATGAAGTTTTAAAAAATGAACAAGAAATAAAAGATAAAGTTGAGATTTTTATTGATTGGGATGAAGACAACTTTATTTCATCAATGTCAAACTCAGATGCCTTAATTGCTTGGAATTTTCCAAAATCAAATCTTAAAAAAATTGCTCCGGATTTAAAATGGATTCATTGTGTTTCTGCCGGGGTTGAACATTTGCTTCCTTTGGACTGGATGTATGATGGTTTGGTATTAACCAATAGTAGTGGTGTACATTCAAAAAAAGCAGGCGAATATGGCTTAATGAGTGTTTTAATGCTTCAAAATCACATGACAAAAATTATTACAAATCAAAAGAATAAAAAATTTATATCTTTATTCAGCAATCCAATAGCAGGAAAAACCATTGTTGTAGTTGGCACAGGTTCTCTTGGATCATCAATGATAAAACTTGTTGCTCCACTTGGTGCAAACGTTATTGGAGTAAATAGAAAAGGAAAAATGGTTGAAGGATGTTCAAAGGTTGTCACAACAGATAAAATTGACAGTGTTTTACCTGAAGCAGATATTTTATATCTGGCTCTTCCTGAAACTTCGGAAACTAAAAACTTAATAAATCATAAGCGATTAAATTTACTTAAATCTTCCTGTGGAGTTGTTAATATTGGTCGACAATCAGCAATGGATTATGAAGCATTATGTGAAAAATTAAATAAAGATGAATTGGCTGGAGCAATACTTGATGTATTTACACATGAGCCAATTGAAACAAATTCAAAACTTTGGAATACGCCAAACCTTGTAATTACTCCACATGTGTCTTCTGATGATCATGGAAACTACGTAAAAATGACGCTTGATTTATTTTTAAAAAACTTAAAACTTTTTCTTTTAAATAAAGAGCTTGTTAATAAAATTGATAAAAATTTAGGTTACTGAAATTTTTAACGTTTGTATTCAACGAATTTTTTCAAAGATTTATTTAAAAACTTTTCATAAACAAAGTCCTTATTTTTAAATTTTAAACATCCATTTAAAAAGGATTGGTTCATTTTAAAATCGTAAGAAGGTTCAAAGAAAAAAGGAATAGACATTCTTTTTGTTTTATTCCAAAGAACTCTGTGATTAGTTGCTTTAAATTTATTTTTACTTAAAAATTGAAGAGCTAAACCTGTGTTTACTATTAATGCATTTTTATTAGATGGTATGTCGTACCATTTTTTATTTTTTCTATTTTGAACTTGTAAACCACCTTTTTTATCTTGATATAAAATAGTAAAAATTCCACTATCTACATGAGTTTCACACCCTAAAGCAACGCCATCTTGTTTAGATATTTCCACAGGTTTTGATTGTTTAGGGTAATAATTAAATCTTAAAGTACTTAAAGTTTTAATTCTCGAAAAAGCAAGTTTAGAATTATTTATATCTTTGTCATAAAGTTTAATGATACTTTTAAACAAAGTTTCTCCCAAGGTAAAAATTTCATCAAAATATTTTGATAATATTTTAATTGATTTTCTATCAAAAGATTTGTTTAGATTTAAATATTCAATGTATTGTTTTTTTTTAGTAGCTGCATATTTTTTTGTTATTTTTAAATCACCAATATCTAAACCTTCTTTTCCATTAACATCATTTGGAAAATAGCCTCTGTAAATATTTTTATTTTTATTGTTCCACTTTTTAGGAGATAATTTTTTTTTATTTCTTTCAGATGAATTAAAAAATTTATTACCAACATTACAAATATTTTTAATATTTTTTTTATTAATTCCATGACCTATAACCTGAAAAAAGCCAATATTCATACAAGCTTCTTTAATTTTATTAATGGTCTCAATTGATTTATTTGAATTGAAATCTTGATTAATTATTGAAGAAATATTGATAGTAGGGATTAAATTTTTGGCCATCTATCTTAAAGGTTTGTCTGTAACAATAGATTGATCTTGAGCTTTTTCACGCACAAAAATGTAAATACCACTAGATACAATTATTAATATTCCAATAACTGTATTTAATTTTGGTATTTCATTAAAATATATCCAACCTATCAATGGTGCCCATAATAAAATTGAATATTCAAAAGGTGAAACTACAGCAGGAGACGCTATGCTATAAGCTTTAAACAAAAGAATAAAAGCAATACTAGCTGTCATTCCGGTTGCAAACATAAATAAAATACTAGATTTTAAATCTACAAACCACTCTCTAAAGATAAATTGGTAAGCAGGATGGTCTATGGTATTGTATTGGCCATCTCCAATTATAAAGTAAAAAATAGTACTAAAAATTATTGCTCCTGAATAAAAAGTAAATGTTTGAGTATAAACACTATCTTTGTCAGAGGTTTTTTTAATAATTATCATTGATAGCGAATAACAGAATGCACATAAAATAGGCAACAAACTTAAATAGTTAAAATTACTAAAATCAGGGTTTAATGTTATATATACTCCGATAAAGCCTACAACTATTGCAGACCATCTTCTTAGTCCTATTTCTTCATCTAAAAAAAAATGTGCAAATATTGTAATTAAAAAAGGAGTAACAAAGAATAATGTTGTAGCAAATCCTAAAGGTAATACAGTTAATGAAATATAAAAAGAGCTAAATCCAAAAAAGAAAAGAATTACACGACAAAAAGTTAAGAGCGGATATTGAGTTTTAAACACTATTGGTCTTTTTGTAAGTTTTAAAAATGTTAAAAGAAGTAAAAAACTTACTATGGTTCTTATTAAATAAACTTCATAAAGCGACACAAAACTAAAGATGTATTTCATAATCCCGTCCTGCACAGAAAAAACCATCATTGCCAGTAATATGAGAATTATTCCTTTTGGATTATTATTTTTTCTAGACATTCGCCCCTATATCATAGATTTTTTCTTCTTTATATTTTTATTAATTATGTAATATTAAATTCATGATTTCAGATGAAGATAAAATAATGATGGAAACTCTATATTGGTGGGGAATCCCAACTTTATTTAGATGCAAGAATGATCCTGATCCTAAAAACTGTGATATTGCTTTAGTAGGAGTACCTCACAGTACCGGAAATGGAACAACAGAAAGAGATCAGCATTTAGGACCAAGAGCTGTTAGAAATATTTCAGCAATGTTAAGAAGGTCTCATTTTGATTATAAAATTGACCCATGGAAACAAAACAAAATTCATGATTTAGGCGACGTTCCTTTTCCCGAAGCAAATGACAATGAAAAATGTATTGAAAGAATTTCAAGTTTTTATGATCATATTGAAAAAGCTGAAAAGCCAGTTGTGTCTATTGGAGGAGATCATTCAATAACTGGAGGGATTATTCAAAGTTTGGCAAAAAAAAATTCAAAATTAACTAAAGGGAAAAAGATAACTCTTGTACATTTTGATGCACACACAGATTGTTATGAAAAACTAGATCATTTTTTAGGTGCAAAAAAATCAGCGGCACATTGGGCTTCATACTTAGTAAAACAAGGGAATGTTGATCCAACAACTAGCACACAAATAGGAATAAGAGGGAATCCTAGAACTTTAGATTGGTTGCAGGCAAGTTATGATATCGGCTATCAAGTAATAACTATGGATGAGTATAAAGAACTTGGGCATGAAAAGTGTTCTAAAATGATTTTGGACAGATTAGGAGATAACCCGATTTATGTTACCTTTGATCTTGATTGTTTAGATACAACTGTTGCACCAGGAACAGCAAATTTAGAACCAGCTTTTAGAGGTTTTAATATCGATGAAGCTAGAAAACTTATACAAAGTTTAAAAGGTAAAAATGTAATAGGAGGAGATGTAGCGTGCTTAATGCCTACAAAAGATAATCCAAATCAAATTACATCAATGGTTGCAGCATCTATAATGTTTGAAGTTATTTGTTTAATTAGTCTTAATTTAAATAATAAATGAAACTTAATGAAGACCAGCTTAAAGCAGTACATGACCAAGGATATGTTATTCTATCAGATTGGTTTTCAAATGAAGAAGTAAATAATCTTCGTAAAGAAATGACAACGGTCTTTAATGAAAAGACCGAAGCTAATGTTGTTGAAAAATCTTCTGGTGAGGTTCGCACTGCGATGGGCTTACATCTTAGAAGCAAGGTTTTTGATGAATTAACACGGCATCCTAAATTTTTTGAACCTGCTAGTCAGATACGTGGCAATAATCTTTATATTCAACAGACAAAAATTAATGTCAAAGCAGCCTTTACAGGTGAAGTTTGGCAATGGCATTATGATTTTGCAACCCATTCTGGAGAAGATGGAGTGCCTAAACCGTTAGCTTTAAATTTACATGTTTTTCTTGATGATGTGACCGAATTCAATGGTCCTCTTTTTTTTATTCCTAAATCTCATAAATATGGTTCTGTGCCATCAAAACTCGATATAGTCACTACGAGTTATCCATTATGGACTGTTGATCAACAGACTGTAAAAAAACTTGTAAAAGAAAATGGAATTGTGTCAGCACGTGGTAAAGCTGGCACGGCAGTTATTTTTGTAGATAACTTAGTTCATGGTTCTGCACAGAATATGTCTCCCATGGATAGAGCAATTTTTTCAGCTATTCTTAATCCGTGTGAAAATGCTCAAACCAAATTTGCTCGACCAGAATACAAACATGGAAGAAATTTTAAACCTATTGTTTCTTCATCTAATGTTAGTTTAAAATAAGATCAGAGGCTTTTTCTGCAATCATTAGGGTAGGGGCGTTTAAATTTGCACTGGGAATTTCAGGCATAACTGATGCATCCACTACTCTTAAATTTTGTATTCCTTTTACTTTTAAATTTTCATCAACTACAGCCATATCATCTATACCCATTTTACAAGTTCCGCATGGATGATAAGCAGTTTCTGCATTAGATCTAATGTAGTCATTTAATTCATCATCACTTTGTTTGTCTGATCCTGGACCAACTTCTTTTCCCGCATGTTTTGCTAAAGAAGGTTGTGATAATATTTTTCTTGCAAGATGAATACATTCTCTTGTTTGTTTTAAATCATCTTCGTCTTCTAGATAATTAAATAATATTTTAGGATAATCGTAAGGATCTGATGAATTAAGAGTGATAGTTCCTCTACTTCTTGGATGGTTAGGACTTGCATGTAATTGATAACCGTGAGAACTCGGATTGACCAAACCGTGATTAATTACAAATGATGGAAAAAAATGAAACTGTATATTTGGCATTTCTCTTTCAGGTGAAGATTTTGCAAATCCTCCAGCTTCTAAATATGATTGTGAGCAAGGACCAGATTTAGATAAAAACCATTGAATTCCAGCTAGTACTTTTGGAACTAACTTAGTATATGTATAAAGAGTATCTGGAGTTTTGCATTCCTGCATAATATATGTTTCCAAATGATCTTGAAGGTTTTTTCCAACACCTTTTAAATCATGAACAACATTAATTCCTTTTTCCTTTAAATGATTTGCATTTCCAACTCCTGAAATCATTAACAACTGAGGTGAATTAATTGAGCCGCCACTTAATATTAATTCTTTATCCGCGTAAATTTTTTCAACTTTATTTTTAATTTTTACTTCAATACCGATAGCTTTTTTCCCATCAAAAATAATTTTTTCTACAAATGAATTCGAAAAAATACTTAAATTTTTTCTATTTTTTACAGGATTTAAATAATATCTGGATACGCTTGCTCTTTCACCATTATGAATAGTAGTATCAAACATTCCAAACCCCTCTTGATGTTCTCCATTCATATCTGGATTAATTTTATGCCCTGCTTCTGAGGCTGCTCCTATAAAAGCATTAAATAATGGATTATCATTTTTTGATTGATTAACAGGAAGCAATCCAAAAGAACCTCTATATTGATTTTCACCACCTGACCAACTCTCGATTTTTTTAAAATAAGGAAGAATTTTTTCATATGACCAAGATTTTAATCCAAAATTTTCCCATCTTTCGTAATCATTTCTATTTCCTCTAACAAAAACCATTCCGTTATGTGCTGAGCATCCTCCGATCATTTTTCCTCTTGGACAAAATAATCTCCTATTATTTAAATAGGGCTCAGGTTCAGAATAATATTTCCAGTTATATTTTGGATCATGCATTGTATACAGTAAGGCCAATGGCATTTTAACTTTCCAAATATCGCTCGGGTTGCCAGCTTCAATTACTGCAATTTTATTATTTTGATTTTCTGATAGTCTGTTTGCTAAGACACATCCAGCAGATCCAGCTCCAATAACTATATAATCAAATTTCATATTAATTGAGAGTTTAACAACTCTTTATAATCAACAATTGATTTAATTTTGATATTAGTTTTTTTTGCAACTTCATCGAATTTTCTAAGTTTTATAGAGTGTTTAAAAAAATCTTTTTTTTTAAATTCTTTACTTTCTTTCTCATTAAGCACACCGCCTTGCAACTTTAAACTTGTTTTTGATGCTTCAGACAATGAATTAAAATATTTTTTATCTCTAGCAAGATATCTTTTAGCTAAAACATGATACTTAATTGGTTCAACTACATCTTTATTAAAAAATTTTTTTAAATATTCATATCCAATATATTCATGTTTTCCATCAACTTTTTTTATCACTAGCTCATCTGGATTTTCCAAAATGAAATGTCCATAATCATGAAGCAAACATGAACATATTAAGCTGTTTGGAGATTTAGCCTTTTCAGCAATCATTGCAGATTGTATCATGTGTTCCGAAATTGTTACTTTTTCACCAATATATAAAGATTTGTTATTTATAAAATTAGAAATAATTTTATCAATTATTTTCATCAAGATTAATGCGGCTGATCACCTTCAATTGCAATCCTATCCATTATTCTTTCATGCCCTAATCCTCTTCCAGGATAAAAATCACCAATTGCGAAATGAATAACACTTCTATTATCCCAAATGCACACAGTATTTTCTGTCCAGGTAAATCTACAAGTTAATTCAAGTCTAGCTTGATGATCAAATATTTTATTAAGAATTTCATCACTCTCTTCTTTATCTAATCCAATAATACTTTTTGTATAAGTCCAATTAACAAACAATATTTTTTTTCCTGTTTCTGGGTGGGTTCGAACAATGGGATGTTCATTAGAATATTCGTCATAGTTTTTTTTTCCATTACCCTCCATTTTTTTATAATTATCTATAAAAAATTCAGCTCCTAAAGAACTATGAATAGCTTTTTTATCTTTTATTTTTTCTTTAATTCTTTCATCTAAAGTTTCCCAAGCAAGTTCCATGTTTGCAAAACATGTGTCACCACCAACAGGAGGAATTTTTATTGATTTTATTATAACAGCTTTTGTTGGTTTAGCATTATAACTAACATCACTATGCCAATTTTCTCCCCATTGATTTTTTTCATCTTCTGCTTTAATAATTCTTACAATTTCTGGAAATTTATCCAATCCTTTAACATAAGCGTGAGTTTCTAAGGGACCAAACTTTTCAGCCAAAGCTTTATGTTCTTCTTCGGTGATTTTTTGATTTCTAAAAAAAATAACTTTATGCTCTAAGAGTAAATCATTGATTTTTTTAAAATTTTGATCGGACGAATCTTTAAGATTTATGCCTTTAATTTCTGCCCCAAGTGCTCCAGATAAAAGTTTTACTTCCATGACAATAATTTATATCTAGAAATTAATTTTGTCACTATATATAAGGGTGTAAATGAATCTTACACACGCATATATATTTTTAGTTATAGCAATTATTTTTGAGCTAATTAGTACTAGTTCATTAAAGGATACTTATGGTTTTACTAAACTTTATCCTTCAATGATAGTCATAGTTGCTTTGTGTATTTGCCTATATCTTATGTCACATTCAATGAAGTTTATTCCAGTAGGAATAGTTTATGCCAGTTGGGCAGGACTAGGCATTGTAGGTATAACAATTATTGCGGCCATAAAATATAAACAAATTCCTAATATACCAACTATTTTAGGACTTTCTCTTATAGTTATTGGCGTAATTATTGTTCACTTGATGAATGATATAAAAGTAGATTAGTTAATTATTTTTTTAGTTTACTTGAAAAGTGTAAATTTTCAGACTTAAACTTCTCTTTGTGTTCGTTAATAAATTCATCCATAATTATTATTTTTTCTTTCTCAAACTCATCAACTTTTCTTAAATTTAGATCTATATATAGAGACAATACCTCTGTTGTTGCAGACAATATATTTTTATTTTTATCATACATTTCTAATTTATAATGTAGTCTTTTTTTGTCATGATCAAAATGAGAAAGAAAAACATTAACCTCATCATTATGTTTTACTTCATTATTATAAGTAGTGTGTGTTTCAACAACCATTGTACTTTTTTTTGTAGTTTTAGCAGAATGTTCACCCATTTTGAATTTTGACAAGATTATTTCTGCCCCCATATCAAATACTAAAATATAGTAAGATAAATTCATGTGGTTATTGTAGTCAGTCCATTCTTTAATTATTTTTTTATTAGTAAGCAGAACTGACATTATTATTTTACTTCTGATAAAATTTGTTCTGAGAGTTGTTTAATTTCTTCTACAGCTTGACTTTTTTTTTGTTTTTCAACAGCTGTTTTACCTTCACCCATAGAAGCCGCATAAATTTGGCGATTACCAATTATTGTTTTAGTTGCTAAAAGATTTAAGCTTTTGATAAAATCATTTGTTTTACTAATAAGTTTAGATCTTTGATTGGCTCTGTTAATTTGTATTAAAATTTTTTTATTTGCTTTTTTTGCTATTTCCACAATTGCGCCTGTTGCCCAAAAATCAACATGAGAAGCTGACATAGGAATCAAAACTAAGTCTGCAGATTCAATAGATGGACGAGCATCTGATTCTATTTTTGGAGGAGTATCAATAATTACTATATCATGGTCTTTTTTTAATGCTTTTGACTCATACTGTGCTCCCCACAAACTAGCAGTTTTAAATGTTAAATTCTCGTTTGGAAGTTTTTTTTCTGCTCTTATCATAAACCATTTCCCCAAACTTCCTTGTGGATCAGTATCTATAATAGCAACTTTTAAGTTATGATATTTTATAAAAGCGAGAGCTAAATGAACAGCTAACGTTGTTTTTCCAGTACCACCTTTTTGTTGCGAGATTGTTATAACTTTCGATAGCATTTATACATATTATAATTAATAAATGTTCAACGAAATAAAATTATAAACGTTCTTATTATTCTTTATTTTGAAAGATAAATTAAAAAAAATTATTAAAACAAGTTCTAGTTTTGATTGAATTTTAAAAAATCTAGCAAGGATTGAATTTTTAAAAAAAATTAATTTTTTTACTTAATTTAAAATAATTTTCCCGTTAATCTACTTCTAAAATATATATATAAAAAAAATTATCTTATTTTAGATTGATTTGTGAGAAAATCTAAACTTAAATACTAAAAAATTTAAAATAATTTTAAAATAGGGAGTGAGAAGCAGTTCATGAACAAATTATTGCTGCCACAGGACATTGTTGGAGGATCTTTTTGGCTAATTTCTGTTGCGATGATTGGTGCAGCGATATTTTTCTTCCTTGAAAGGGCTCGCCTGTCGAACAGATGGGGTACAGTCATGAATCTTGTGGGCGTGATAGCCCTTATGTCTTCGATACACTACTTCTATGCAAAAAATTTATGGATTTTAAATGGTCAGGCACCTACTTCGTTGAGGTATATAGACTGGATCTTGACCTTCCCACTTACAATTTTGACTTTTTATGTAATGCTTAAGTCGGTTACCGACGTTAAAAGGGGAATGTTTTGGCGTTTACTTGTCGGAACACTCGTTTGGGTGATAGCGCAACTCCTAGGAGCTTATGGATATATGAGCGTTACTCTTGGATTCCTGGTGGGTATTGTTGGATGGCTTTACATTGTAGGTGAACTTTATATGGGAGATACAGGAAGAAAAAATGCTGCTTGTGGTAATGAAAGTGTTCAAATGGCATTTTTTGCGAATAGATTAATTATTACCATAGGTTTTTCAATCTATCATATTGGATATTTTATAGAGCACTTAGCTGGAGGAGCAAACATAAACAGCTTAAACATAATTTACAACTTAGCCGACGTATTGAATAAAATTATTTTTGGTATGATAATTTATAGTGCGGCTTTAGAAGATACAAAGAAAGGAGCTTGAATTAAGGAGGAATAATTTATGACAAAAGGAGCAGATATAATAGCAGCAATAATTTTATTAGCACTAGCAATAGCGATTATAGTTTATCTATTGCATTGGCTGTACAGAAGATCTTCAAAGGAGGTATCTTTTGTAAGAACGGGAATGCTTGGTGAGAAAGTTGTTATCTCAGGTGGAGCCTTCGTCTTACCTATAGTTCACAACATTACCCAAGTAGGAATGCGTACTCTAAGCTTAAACATAAAAAGAGCTGGTGATAAATCACTTATTACAAAAGATCGAATGAGGGCAGAATTAGTAACAGAATTTTTTACAAAAGTACCACCAGAACAAAGAGCTGTTGCGACTGCAGCACAAACCTTAGGTAATAGAACTCTTGATCCCGAACATTTAAGAGAAGTAGTTGCAGGCCGTTTTGCAGATGCACTTGGAGAAGTTGCAGCAAAAATGACATTAGATGAAATTCAAGAAAACAGAGGACAATTTGTAAAAGAAGTTACAAAAATTGCTAATGAATCAATAGGTCATACAGGTTTAGCATTAGAAACTGTTTCTATTATATCATTAGATCAAACGCCAATTGAACAATTTAATCCTGCAAACACTTTTGACTCTCAAGGCTTAACACAATTAACAGAGCAGATTGAATCTAGAAAGAAAAAAAGAAATGATATTACGCAAGATACAAAAATTTCAATTGAAAATAAAAATTTAGAAACAGTTCAAAAAGAGTTAGAGATTAAAAAGAACGAAGAATTTTCTAGATATCAGCAAGAAAGAGAAGTGGCTATTCAAAAAGCAAAAGAAAGAACAGAAACTGTAAAACAAAGAGCAGAAAAAGAACGAGAAGCCGAAGAAGCTGAAATAAGAAGTCAAGAACAAATAGAAGTAGCAAAAATCTCTCAAAACCAAGTTATTGAAGTTGAAAGAAAATTAACTGAAACAAGGCTGGTCGAAGAAATTGAAAAAAGAAGAAAAGAACAAAATGAGCTGGAGAAAAATTCAGCTTATGAAATAAGACAAAAAGATCTTGATACAGAAGTTAAGATTTTGAATCTAGACAAAGAAAGTGAGTATGCACGCTTAGAAAAGCAAAGACTTGTTGATATGAAACGTGCTCAAGAAAAAGCTACTATAATTAAAGAACAATCTGAAAGACAAAAAGATGCTGAAGAAGCGCAAATAATTTCTGAACAAGAAATTAAGAATGCCAAAATTGCTCAACAAAGAAATTTAGATGCCCATAGAATTGAGTCAGAAAGAGAAACAAGACTTCTTGATATAGAAAAAGCAAAAAGATTAAGTATAGAGGAACATCAAAAAAATCTTGAAATTATAAATAAATCAAAGCAGGTTTTAAGATCTAAAGCTGAAGAACAATCTACCAAAGCTAAAGCAATAGAGGCTGAAGAAAAAGCTAACTCAGCTAGATACGTTGAAAAAGCGCAAGGAATTAAAAAAGTTGATGTCATCACTGCAGCTTCTAAAGCAGAGCAAGATAGATTTGCAACTATGGCAGCAAAACTGAGATATGAGATAGATGCTGCTGGTAAAGAAGCATTAAATGCAGCTGAAAATTTAAGAAGTGATGCAAGTAGAAGAAGCGCTTTAAGACTAAAACTTGCTGAAAAAATTGAAGGCATTATTAGAGAAAGCGTTAAACCAATGGCAAATATTGGAGATATTAAAATTGTTGATGTTAATGGTTTACCTGGTTTTAGTGGAACTTCTGGTTCAGGAGGCAGTGGTGAAGCAGTAACCGCAGGAGGATCTGGAAGAAGTGGCAATCTAGCAGATAACGTAGTTAGTTCTGCATTACGTTATAGAGCACACCAACCATTTCTAGATAGTTTGCTTAAAGAAATTGGAATGAATCCTGGAGAAATAAGCAATATCAGAAATATTCTTGGTGACTATGAAAATCCTAAAAAAGATTATCATATGAACTTTGATAAAGATCCAACTAAAGGAACCAAGGGTTCTAAGTAACGAAAGTAAAATATTATGAGTAGTGAGTTAGATAATTGGGCAAAGAAATATGAGGAGGCTACTAATAGTGACGAAACTATTGGAGCAATGGCGAAGTATTATACTTGCTCCTTTATGTTTGATATGGAAAAAGCAAAAGTAATTATTGAAATGCATGATGGTAAAGTAAAAAACATTAATACAAATCCTTCACCTTTAGATCCATATGACTTTGCTTTAAGAGCATCAGCAAAAACTTGGAGAGAATTTGGCCAACAAATGCCAAAACCAATGTATCACGGTATATGGTCAGCAAGTTTTTTAAAAGATTTAAAAATTGAAGGCAATCATTTAATTTTAATGAAAAATCTTAGAAATTTTACAGTTCAGTTTGAAATATTAAGAAAAACAGGAGTACCAGTTTAATGAAAAATTTTAAATTACAAGGAGTATTAAAATGGTAAAACATCATGATGTAGTAGGTCGTTATGTTACTATTGAGGTTGACGATTGTGAATACAAAGTTTTTTATCTTCAAAATGGAAAAGGTATACCTTTAATTTGCCAACATACTGCTGGATGTCATAATCATCAATGGAGAGGTTTACTTGAGGACCCAGAAATTACTAAAGATTATAATGTTATAGCTTATGATCTTCCAAGACATGGTAAATCAGACCCTCCACATAATAAAGAATGGTGGAAAGAAGAATATAAATTAAAAGCTGAACACTACTGTAATTTTATTGTAAAATTGTGTGATGCTTTAGGTTTACAAAAACCTATTTTTATGGGTTCATCTTTTGGTGGAAATGTTGCCTTACAATTAGCATTACGTCATCCAAATAAATTTAGAGCTGTAATACCTGTGGAAGCAGCAGATTATGCACCAGGTTTTTATTTAGATTGGTGGAGACATCCTCACGCAAATGCTGCTCAAGTTTGTGCCAGTGGAACATGGGATCTAATGGCGCCACAATCTCCTGAAAAAGATAGATGGTTAACTTGGCATTACTATACTCAAGGCTCAGAAGCATTTAAAGGAGATTTATATTTTTACTCTGTTGATCATGATTTGAGAAAAGAATTAAAAAATATTGATGGACATAAATGCCCTGTCGTAATGCTGACAGGAACATATGATTATTTAACACCACCAGAGGCAACGGAGAATACTGCAAGACAAATAAAAGGAGGAGTTTATATAGAAATGACTGATATAGGACACTTTCCAATGAGTGAAAATCATGAAGTATTTAGAGTTTATTTAATGGAAGCTTTAAAAATTATTAAAGAAAGGACCAACAAATAATTTATGACTAAAGACAAAACTGGGGTACAGCTAAATCAAGGTCACACAAGCACAGACGATTATATAACTCGTACTTACGTTCTTCCTTTATTAAAAGATGAAAAAATGAGAAATAAATTAATTGCAGAACACAGAGCATGTCCTGTTGGCAAAGCTGCTCAACCTCACAAAGGCCAACCAATGGTAGAGCATAGTAAAGAACTTCAAATTGTTTTAGATAAACTTAGACGACAGCCAATGCATATAAAAAAATATGTAACAGTTTGCAAAAAAGATTTTGTAGATTATAGAATAGGTATTGTAACTGGAGTAAGAGGTCAGCCGGTTAAAATTTTAGAAGAGTCTTTTTCTTCAGAAGAAGCCTGTGAGCATGCTATTTTTTTAAAGAGAGTTGTAGATTTATTAGAAAGATATGCAGAATGATTAATCATTTTAAAAGGTTAAAATGTTAAGAATTACTGGCTATAGCGATAAATATTCTGCTTTTCCTGGAGAAAAAGTTAAGTTTTATGTGAATGCAGAAAAAAAAGAAAATTATGATGTTCAAATTGTTAGATTAATTCATGGAGATACAAATCCAGAAGGTCCTGGCTATAAAGAAGAAGAAATAGGAGCACAATGTAATAAAACGTATCAAGGAAGAAACCAAAGAATACATGGTGGTTCTTACGTTGTTATTCCTCAAGATCAAAGATTAAATACATCTAGCTTTACTTTGCAAGCATATATATTTCCAACAACTTCAGAGAAAGGAAGACAAGGTATTTTAACAAAATGGAATGATAAAGCTAAAAGTGGATATGGACTTTTCATTGATGAAAATGCATGTCTTTCAGTGATGATAGGAGATGGTGCTGGTCAAATCATGAATCTTTCTAGTGAAAAAAAATTAATGAATAAAATTTGGTATCTTGTAGCCGCAAGTTATGATGCTGAGACTGGAAAAGTTAAATTATATCAAGAACCATGTGTAACACCAACAAATGGTGGACTGGGTATGTCATTACTTCATCCTGCCGATGAAACAACATCATTTGTCGAAGCAACAAATAATTTAAAACCAAGGGCAAACGATGCACCTTTTTTAATGGCAGCATGTACATTAAATGATCGTTCAGGAAGACATATTCAAGGAGCTCACTATAAAGAAGCAATAGAGCCAGTTGAATTACCAGAACAAACTTTAACTTATAATGGTAAAATCGATAGACCAAGATTAAGTAAAAAAGCTTTATCTAAAGCAGAAATTGAATCTTTAGCAAGAGGCTACGGCGGCTGTCCATCAGACTTAAGATCAGAGGTAATCGGAGCTTGGGATTTTCATGCAAATATAACTACAAATATTGCTTCAACCTATATTTTAGATACGACTTCAAACCATCTAAATGGTTTTATAATCAATTTACCATGTAGAGGAATGACTGGTTATAATTGGACAGCAGATGAGATGGTTTTTCACCATAAACCTGAAGAGTATGGAGCGATACACTTTCATGATGATGATATTGATGACGCAAGATGGGAAGTTGATTTTACTTATGATGTTCCTGATTTAATAAAAAGTGGAGTTTATGCTGCAAGATTAAGAATTAATGGAGAAGACTCTCCTGAGACAGAAGATTTTATTCCATTTGTAATAAAACCTCCAAAAGGCAAAACAACTTCAAAACTTTTATTTGTATTGCCTTCAAACAGCTATATGGCTTATTCAAATGATAACTTAGGAACAAATTCAGTAGTTGCTCAATTATTAGCTGGCAAAGTTCCAGTTCTATCTGCGTCAGATTTATATTTAAACGAACATAGAGAATATGGATTATCAACTTATTCTAAACATTCAGATGGGAGTGGTGTTGCTATTTCATCAAGATTAAGACCTATACTTAATATGAGACCAAAATATAGACACTGGTTGTCACCTTCTTTATGGCAATTAAATGCAGATCTTCATTTAACAGATTGGCTTGAAGAAAAAAATTTAGATTTTGATGTTGTTACAGATGAAGATTTACATATTGAAGGTGTTGATATGTTAAATCGTTATAGATGTGTTTTAACTGGATCGCACCCAGAATATAGCTCAGAAAAAATGCTTGCTGCATATGAATCGTATCAATTAAATGGTGGGAGATGGATATATTTAGGTTCTGATGGTTTTTATTGGATTAGTGAATATCATCCAGATAACCCAAATATTATAGAAGTTAGAAAAGGAGAGGCAGGGACAAGAGCTTGGACAGCAAATCCAGGAGAATATAATAATGCTTTTGATGGAAAATATGGTGGAATGTGGAGAGCAAGAGGAAGAATTCCATCTAAAGTTTGTGGTCTAACTTTTACAGCTTATGGATTTGATGTTTCTTCATATTATAAACGAGAACCTGATAGTAAAAGACCAGAATGTTCATGGATTTTTGAAGGTGTTGGAGACGATGAGGTTATTGGAGATTTTGGTTTAGTTGGAGGAGGTGCTGCTGGACTTGAGCTTGACAGATATGATCTAGATTTTGGAACACCTCATAACGCTTATTTATTAGCAAGATCAGAAAATCATACAAACTTGATGATGCAAGTTAATGAAGAAATCCATTTTACAGTGAGAGGTTTTTATGGTGGAGGAACAGAAAACCCTATGGTTAGAGCTGATATGATATATTATAAAACTCCAAATGATGGAGCATTGTTTGCACCTGGTTCTCTCTCTTGGTGTGGAAGTTTGTCTTACAACAATTATAATAATAATGTTTCTAAAATTCTTGAGAATGCAATAAGAGGATTTTTAAAGGAGGGGCCATTACCTTAATGAGCAAACCTCAATTTACAAGACCAGAAGGAACAGGTGGTAAAAGCATATTAGGATCTGATAATGTTACACCTTTTAATGAATTAGAAAAAAATGCTTTAGGAAACTTAGATGAAGACAAACTAAATGAACTAGCTAAAAGTCTTTTTACTTTAAATAATAGAAAATACGGACCTATACCAGGAGCTTATATGGTAATGT
The DNA here is from genome assembly GCA_902597425.1 of uncultured Pelagibacteraceae bacterium. Lineage (GTDB taxonomy): Bacteria > Pseudomonadota > Alphaproteobacteria > Pelagibacterales > Pelagibacteraceae > Pelagibacter. Next base: position 28,572 of record CACJXT010000001.1, read on the forward strand.
GTACTAAGCCTGGTAAAGAATGGTGTGTTGCTCAGCTTAATGCAGATAGAGCAAAACCTTTTATTATATTTGAAGATAAAGTTTTCACTTCAATTGAATCAGCACAGAAAGAAGCAGAAAGAATTAAAAAAGAGCGAGGTGAAACAGCACCAAGGCGTTGTACCTAAATTTAAAAAGGATTAAATGTCCGAAAAATCACTTTGGTTGTTTATTTTTATATTGTTGTATGCCGCTTATTGTTTTTTCTGGGGAGTAAGGGGTTCAAGATATAATTCTGATAATCCAGAAAAGTATTATTTAGCAAACAGAGATGTTTCTTCGTGGGTTTTTTTCTTCGCTGCTACAGCAGCAACTTTTGCTGGACTAACAGTAATTTCTCAAACAGGTTTGATTTTTCATGACGGCTTTCAATATGTTGGCACAGCATTTATTGCTATTACCGTTCCCCTAGGAAGTATATTTTTTTTTAAGAGACAGTGGATGTTAAGTAGAAAGTTTGGATATATTACCCCAGGCGAAATGTATTTCGATTATTACAAGAGCGATACAATTCGTGTTATTTCAGTTTTAGTCACATTTTTTGTAGCGATACCTATTATAGCAGTTTTATTTGGAGCAACAGGCTTTTTAGTGAATACAATGACAGAAGGATATGTGCAAAGAGAACTAGCCATGTGGGTGGTTGCTACTATTGTTTTGTTTTATGTAACAAGAGGTGGATTTAAATCTACCGTAAGCATAGGAGTGGTCCAGTCTTGGCTTTATTTTTTAAGCATATTTCTTTTAGGAATAATTGTTTATTTCTTTGTAGGAGATATTGAATCTTTTGGTAAATCATTATCAAAAATAGCAAACACATCAGTTAGCACTTGGGGAAACACCAATGGTTATGGAGGCGGAGATTATAACGGATATTTTGCTTTACCTGGTGTTATTCAATGGGTAGCAGGATTAGGAAAGAATGAAGCAGTGGGGGGTCCTTGGACAGCTATGATGATTTTTACTTTTACTATTTCCTTTATGGGAATTGTTCTTTCACCTTCATTTTCTATGTGGAGTTATTCTGTAAAACATCCAAAAGCTTTTTCTTATTATCAGATTTGGGGATCTGCCGTTATTGTAGGTTTGTTATTATTTGTATTTGCCACATACCAAGGAATTGGTGCAAGCTTATTAGGAGCAAATGCAGATATCAATAACAATAATCTTTCAATCAATAATGTATTGCCAGAGGTTTCTAAAAAAGATCATTCATTAATAATTTACCATATTATAAGCTTAATGGATAAACACGCTCTTTGGTTAACTGGTTTATTAGCTGTAGGGTTGATTGCAGCACTTCAATCAACAGCTGCAGCTCTTTTAATGACATCCGGAAGTATTATTACAAGAGATTTATATAAAGCTTATGTAAATAAAAACATAAGTTGGGAAAAAGAACGTTCGGCTGCACGAATAATAATTTTACTAATATTTCTGGCTTCGCTCTATGTAGCAACATTCGCTAAGCCAGCAATGGTAATTTTTAGCGGCATATCAATTTCTATTGCATTTCAGCTCTTAATCGTTTTACTAGGCATGGTTTGGTTTCCTTGGATCACAAGAGGAGCAGCAATTTCTGGATTGGTTATTGGAATAATTATTGTTGTTTTAACAGAAACTTTAGGACAACAAATTACAGGTAATAGATTACCTTGGGGAAGGTGGCCGTTGACTATTCACTCAGGAGTTTGGGGATTATTATTTAATGTGTTTGTTTGTTTTTCTATTTCTGCATTTTCTTCAATCACAAAAATTGACACCTATAGACCACACAGACAGAAGTTTCATAATTTTTTAAATGATCATATGGGTCTCCATCCAAGCAGAACAAAGTTAAGATCTTTTGCATATGTAATTGCATTAATTTGGCTTTTTTTTGGAGTTGGACCTGGACAGGTATTAGGTAATAATTTTTTTGGAGAACCTGGTGGTGGTTACGAAGCTTGGATACTTAAAATACCATCTATTTGGGGGTACCAACTTATTTGGTGGCTTTTTGGTATAGGGTTAATTTGGTTTTTAGCTAGCAAAATGGATTTATCTACTTTACCAAATAAACCTATTCAACCAAATGATATTTATAAAGAGCCAGATGATGTTCAAGGAGAAATTAATTATATTGATAAAGTCGGAACAGGGTATGGTTGGATACTAATCTTAGTAGGAATGGCGATTTTTTCAATAATATTTTATATTTATTTTGTATAATTAATTATGACTTTAAACACATTTAATTTTTACACGACACACGGAATTCGATTTGGAAATGGCCAAGCAAAAGATTCATGTAAAGAAATTTTTAAGCAACTTGGTACTCGTATTCTTTTTATTACTGATAAAGGACTAATATCACTAGGCTTAACAAAGCCAACCATAGAAGAATTAAAAAAAATGGGTTCAGTTGAGGTGTTTGATGATGTAGAAGCTGATCCCTCTAAAAAAACACTTTTAAAAGCAATTGATGCTGGAAAAAAGTTTAAAGCAACAGGAGTTATTGGTTTTGGCGGAGGATCATCAATGGATGTAGCCAAATTAGCAGCATTAATACTTGGATCAAATGAAGATTTAGAAAAAGCATGGGGAGTTGCAAATGCAAAAGGGCCGCGTCTACCTTTAGCTTTAGTTCCAACTACCGCTGGTACTGGTTCAGAGGTTACACCTGTATCAATAATTACGGTTGGAGCTGAAGAAAAAAAAGGAGTATCTTCAGCAATAATTTTACCTGATTTAGCAATTTTAGATCCAGAACTTACACTTGGTCTTCCTGCAGCAACTACTGCATCAACAGGTATTGACGCCATGGTTCATGCAATTGAAGGATATTCTTCTTCAAATAAAAATAATAATGTTATTTCAAAAATGCTAGCAATCGAAGCACTCAAATTACTCGGAGGTTCAATTGAAAAAGCTGTTGTAGATGGATCAAATGTTGAAGCTAGAGGAAATATGCTTATAGGAGCCATGTTAGCTGGAAAAGCTTTTGCAAATTCTCCGGTAGCTGCTGTTCATGCTTTAGCTTACCCAATAGGAGGAACTTTTCACATTTCTCATGGTCTTTCGAATTCGTTGGTTTTACCTTATGTGCTGAGGTTTAATAGCGTTGATTTAAAAGCAGCAAAAGATTATGCTGAACTTGCTCCATATGTTTTTCCAAAATTAGATATTAACAAAGGTACCCAAGCAGTATGTGCAGAATTTATTGATAAGATGGAAGATTTATCGAAAAGACTTGGTTTACCCCAGAAGTTAAGAGAAGTTGATATTCCAAAGAATGCTTGTGAAAAAATGGCAAGTGACGCAATGAAACAAACTAGATTATTAGTTAACAATCCTAGAGAAGTAACTGAAAAAGATGCGTTTAACATTTATCAATCAGCTTGGTAAGATAGGTTTATATGAAAGAAAAAGATAAAGATATTTTTGAACAAACGACAAAATTTAACACAGGTATTAAGCTATATATGTTTCAAACAGGGTCAATTAAAACAAAATTAAAATTTATAAAAATGAATCAGGGTGAAGAACCTTATGAAATACCTGTGCCATGGTTTTTGATAAAACATCCAGAAGGAGATGTAATTATTGACGGCGGTATGCCAATAGAAGCAGCTCTTGATAAACATAAACATTGGGGTTCTGTGGTCGAAGCTTATGATCCAGTAATGAAAACATCAGAATGGTGTAAAGACATGATTAAAACTGTAAATACAAAACCTGAAGACGTTAAGTATGTTATACAAACTCACCTTCACTTAGATCACTCAGGTGCTATAGGACATTTTCCGAATGCTACCCACATCACTCAAAGACTAGAATATGACTATGCATTTAATCCTGATTGGTTTTCACAACCAGCTTACATAAGAGCAGATTTTGATAAACCAAACATTCGTTGGAAATTTTTACAAGGTAGAAAAACTGATTTTTATGATGTTTATGGTGACGGTGTTATAAAAGTAATATTTACTCCGGGTCATACTCCAGGACATCAATCGGTATTAGTTAATCTTCCAAAAACCGGTTACATGTTATTTACTGGAGATGCTTGTTATACGGGAGATCATTGGTGTGATAAATGTTTACCAGGACTTGTATCTTCATCTTCTGATGCCGCAGAGTCTGTTAAAAAATTAAGAAGAGTTGCAAAAGAAAATAATGCAAAAGTCGTGTGGGGTCATGACCCAGTTTCTTGGCAAGATTGGAAAAAAGCACCTATGTTTTACTATGATTAAAATATGTTTTATTTTTTTAAAAACTATGTTTTACTATAAGTAGGTTATGAAAAATAATACAACTTTAATCAATTCGTTTCTTTCGACATACAATATAAATACTTATATTAAAAATATTTCTTTAGTATTATTTGGCACTTTACTTCTAACACTATCTTCAAAAGTTCAAGTTCCATTTTGGCCAGTACCTATGACAATGCAAACTTTTATAGTTTTTATTATTGGAATGGCTTATGGATGGAAATTAGCTTTTTTTACATTAGTTGCTTATCTTCTTGAAGGAGCTTTGGGTTTACCAGTATTTGCTAAAGGTGGAGGCTTACTTTATTTAACAGGTCCTACAGCAGGTTATCTTTATGGCATGACAATAGCAGCTGGTGTTATAGGTGCTTTTGCAGAACTTGGTTATAACAATTCTTATTTTAAAAGTTTGATATCTCTCCTAATTGGAACTTTTATCATCTTTTTATTTGGAGTTGGATATCTTGGTTCGGTAATAGGATACGATAAAGCATTAGCAGGAGGATTATATCCTTTTATTCCAAGCGAATTCTTTAAAATTGGCCTTGCAGTAGTTCTTATTCCATCTATCACTAGGTATATTAGAAGATAAACTTATTAAGACAAAAATATTTTTTTATTTATTTTCGAGGATTTGACAATTGCTTCCATAACTTTAACGTTATGAGCTGCTTCAGAATTCTTAATTTTGTATTTTTTTTTATTTTTGCAATTTTCAGCAAATTCCTGCAATTCTAAAAACAAAGTATTTTTGTTTTTTAAATTTATTTTTTTTACTTTTCCATTTTTATTGACTATTTTAATTTTATTTTTATCTACATCAGAAAAAATATTCATATTAGTTCCAAATAAATTAAATGTTGTAGTGTAAGGACAAGCAAAAATAGTTGTTAAGTTTCCAGTACAGTTTTTACTAAATTCAAATAACGCAGAAGTAGTATCATCCATATTGACTTTAACTGCGTATTTTTTTACTAAAGATTGCACAGACTTAACTTGTCCACCAAAAAAACACATTAGATCTATCATATGAATTCCCAATCCAGCTATTGCTCCTCCAGGGCTTTCTTTTCTGTTTGCACGCCAAAATTTTTTTTTATAGTTTAAAGCACCAGAAGCAGAAAAATTTGAATCGATATGTAATATTTTTCCAATTTTTTTTTGACGATTTAAATTATTTATATAATCAGAAATGCTCGAGTATCTTCTGTTATGACCAACAGACAAAATTTTTTTATATTTTTTTGCAATTAAATACATTTTTTTTGCATCCAAATACTTAGTTGCCATTGGCTTTTCCACGAATACATGTTTTTTGTTGCGCAATGCCATAATAGCATGTTTTGCATGAAGTGAGTGAGGTGTAGTTAAGATTACTGCATCAATTTTAGGATCTCTAAGTATAGCTTTGAAAGAGTCGTGGTAAATAGTTTTATATTTTTTTGAAAAATCAATTCGTTTTTTTTTACTTCTAGAATAGCAACTTACAATTTTAATTTCTTTACTTTTTCCTTGGATTGATTTTGCTAGTTCATCTGACCACCAACCTAAACCTACTGAAGCAGCTTTAATCATGTTTATTTTTCACGTGGCAATGTAGATTTCATAAAATCTTTTTCTACAAAATTACTAAACCACTTGTTAAGTTTTAGATTTTCTGTTCTCCACTTATCATTAAATCTAAACATAGTGTAATCTAAGGCACATGCAATCGCAATTTGATCCATAGTTAAATAACTATCATTATAATTATTCCAATTATTTTCTAACCATTTGATAGTTCTTATAATTCTTATTTCTTGTTTGTTGATAAAATTTTTACTTTTTTCATTATTAGACCTGATTGATTCCATGCGTCTTTCCAAGACGGATTCCATTAATCCATTAGCAATTGAAGTCATCGACATTATTTCCCAATAATTTTTTTTAGGAAATAAAGTATTTTTTTTTGAAATTGAATCAAGATATAAGCAAATATTGTCACTATCCATAATAGCCAATCCATTAATCACTAAGGTTGGGATTTTCCTTATAGGATTGTGTTTGTCTAAAAAATTAGCTTCGTAAACATTAATAATTTTCTCTTCCAAGTTAATTTCTTGCACTAAAGAAGTAACTTTAGTTTTCCTTCCAAAAGGAGAATTTGGACCATTGTATAATATTATTTGGTCTTGCATAAAAATTACAATTTACAGATAAGAAAAAAAATATTGATAACGAGAAATGTTGTAATCTCTTGTTTTAGTTGTTCGTAATTTACATCTCTGGGATCGGTAGAAGATAAAGCCACATTAACCAAATTTTTTGTTTCTTCTGTTGATATTCCTATGTCTTCAGAGAGATCATTTATTATTGCTAAATATGAAGATTCTTTTGTTTGTTTTCTTTTCATTCAATGATTACCGCTACTGTTCCTGGGTCAATGCCTTCTTGATCATTTACAACATTAACTTTAATCACTTTTCCATCAACAGGAGCGTCATGATGAACTTCTGTTTTCATAACCTCCATAATAAATAAAGAATCTCCTTTTTTTACCATATCTCCTTCTTTTACTAAAACTTTCCACATATTTCCTGGGACAGTTGTTTTTACTTCAGTTGCCATAAAACTCTTTAATATTAATTTTTAATTAAAAAAACGAACTTTTATATTTTTCATTCCCTTTTTTTCCATCATTTTATTTCTAATTTTTTCATCTAGTTTTTCTTTATCAAAATCTACTACTTTAATATGATCAATTTTATTGATTTGTTTTTTTCTAATTAATATATCTTGTTTGCTAGAAGAAACTAAACTTGCTTCACTGCAAATAATTGTCTGTTCAGACCTTAATGTTTGAGCTTTTTCAACTGAGATTTCAACAAAATTAAAACTATCTCCCGGTTTTGCTTGTCCGAGTTTCCAAAAAGAAGCTGATGGAACAGTATAAGGAACAATAAATCCACCCATGCTCGGACCATCATTGACTAGTATAATTGGAGTTTGTCCAGCTAAATTAATTGCTCCAACCGGATATCCTTGATCAATAATATTTGAAGGAAAAGTTCCATGTTCTAAACCTTTGTTAGTTGCTTTTTCTGTAAAAGACCACTTTGGTCCTTCTAATCTGTAACCAGTTCTGTCACTTTTGGACTGAAGTTTCCAATTAGAATTTAAAAACATTTTATGTCCCTTTTCATCAACCCAATCATCATTAGGACCTTTAACAACTTCTACAGACCATTTTTTATTTATGGACATAACTGGTATAGAGCTTTTATTAATTTTTCTTCCAGAGATGGACTTAGATTTATTTAAAGGAATAATCTGACCATCTTGAATTGCTTTTCCATCGATACCACCAACTCCTGCTTTATGAAAAGTTGATCGTGAACCTAGCCATGGAGTGGTATTTATTCCTCCTGAAAAAGCAATGTAAGACCTAGCCCCTATTATTGCAAAAGCCATTTCTAATATCTGATCTTTTTTAACTTCCAAACTTTCCCATAAAGGAACTGGTGTTCCATCTATTTTTGGAGACATGTCAGCTCCAGTGATAGCAATAATTCTATCACTATTAAATTTAAGAGTAGGCCCCATAAACTGACATTCTAAAGCTGCAGTTCCAGGTTCATTCCCAACTAGAACATTGGCAAGTCTAAAAGACCAACTATCCATTGGACCTGAAGGCGGAAAGCCTAGATTTAGAGTCCCAATTCTTCCAGGATAATCTTGAACAGATGTTTCTAGACCTTTTTTAATTACTTTTACCATAAATATTAAAACCTTTTTGTTTGATCAATTGTAGTTAACCATTTTTTGTAATTTTTTACCGAGAATTTCTGATACTCAATAATATTGTAATCATAAGTTCCTTCTTCTACTTTTTTTGATACATGATCAAATTCTTCATAAGTCGTAGGAACAAATTTTACTCTATCTCCTGGTTGGAAAAGACAAATGTTGTTTTCAAATACTGGAAAACTTTTTTTTGTATCCCATATTGGAACAGGAATGATACCAAAAATTTGGTATCCACCTGGCAATCTGTCAGGGTATATTGATGTAGAAGCGCCTCCCATTCCAACAGTTCCTTTTGGCGTCCATGTTCGTGGAGGGTTATATTTTGGAACTGTAAGTTTACACCTTGGATCAAGAGCCATCATAAATGGAAGACCAGGCCAAAAACCTATAGCAGAAACCCAATATTCTGTACCAGAATGTACTCTTACAAACTGTTCAGTACTTTCAAGATTATTTAACTCTGTAATAAGTTCAGGATCAGGTTTCTTTTTTGCAATTTTGCTTGAATAATCCTCAACACATTCTTTCGTCCATTTATCAAGATAAACAGTAGGAAAAGAAAAGATTCTACTATTAATTTCAATATCGTCAGAAGGACCTAAAGAACTTACAAGAGACTTTAGTTCGTTTTTTAAATCATTAAATTTTATTTCTTCTGGTTCGTAATGCACTAACATTGAAGCAAAACATGGAGATGTTTCGTACACTCCTTTAACTTTATTATCTTTGATTGCTTTAGCTAAGTTTTGAGCAGTAAAATTTAATTCTAAATTCATAATATTACCGAATTCAATAAGCATATATTTATCACCTGCAGGCAAAAATTTAGGCGTATCATAAATTTTACCTTGAATATTTTTAACTTCTGTTTTTACTTCAGCCTCTGACACTCTATTCTTTGAAGAAACAATGTTATCGAAAGCTTTTAAATCTTTTTCAGTATAGCCTTGACCATTTTTACTTTTCGGAGTTTTAGCAATAATTTTTTCAAAAGCTTTTACATCTTTATCACTGTACTCTTGTTTACTTTTAGCCACATCTTGTTTTTTGATTGGCAAAATATCTTCTTTTTTCTCAATAAATAAGTTCAAATTATTTTCAATAAATTTAGTATTAAAATTTGATTCTTCAAAAGTTTTATTTTGTAGTACAGATATCAAAAAAGATTTATTAGTATTAATTCCCTCAATTTCAAATTCTTTTAAATATTTTACCATGTTATTAATACTTTCAGTTCTATTAGAACCTTTAGAAATAATTTTTGCTATCATTGGATCATAATAAAAAGATATTTCATCTCCTTCATCAACACCAATGTCTAATCTAATATTTGACAAACCGATATTTGGAATTTTAAGTTTTGAAATTTTTCCAGGCGAGGGAAGAAAATTTTTTGAAGGATCTTCTGCATATAATCTACACTCAATGGCATGTCCAGTTCTACTAATTTTATTTTGTTCTGTTAAATCAAGATCAATACCTAATGCAAACTTTATTTGCATCTCAACTAAGTCAGAATTAGTTATAGATTCTGTTACAGGATGTTCTACTTGAATTCGTGTATTCATTTCTAAAAAGTAGAATTTTTTTTCGTCTACATCGTAAATAAATTCTATTGTTCCAGCACCTTCATATTTTTGATTGGTAGCAAAATTAACTGCACTTTCTGCTATTTTATTTATAATTTCTGGTTCTACTTTTGGTGCTGGACTTTCTTCTATAATTTTTTGAAATCTTCTTTGTATTGAACAATCTCTTTCATAAAAATGAACAGCCTTTTTTTCACCAAAACCAAATATTTGTATTTCTATGTGTCTTGCATTTTTTATAAATTTTTCTAAAAAAACATCGCTATTACCAAAAGCTTTCTTTGCTAAATTTTTTGTTTTTTCTACAGATTTAAGTAATTCGCTGTAGTTATTTACAATTTGCATTCCTATTCCGCCGCCACCAGCGCTTGCTTTAATTAAAATTGGAAATCCAATCTCATTACATTTTTTTTCTAAATCACTTTTTTCTAAATCTTTATTGTTTAAACCTGGGCAAATTGGTAGATTGCTTTTTAAAGCCAAATCTCTAGCTATGTCTTTGTTGCCCATTGATACAATAGTATTAGGCTTAGGCCCTATCCAAACGATACCAGCATCGATTACTTTTTTTGCAAATTGATCATTTTCAGCTAGAAAACCGTAGCCAGGATGAATAGCATCAGCTTTTACTTTTTGAGCAGCTTCAATTATTTTATCTAAGGATAAATAGCTTTCCTGAGCTTTTGAAGCACCTATATGTATTGATTCATCTGCTTTTCTTACATGTTTGCTATTTTTATCTACATCAGAATAAACCGCAACTGAATGAAACTTTAATTTTTTACAGCTGTCAATAATTCTGCAAGCTATTTCCCCACGATTAGCAACTAATATTTTTTTCATTTACTTATTTTTTTGACAGAGCGTTCTTTAGGTTTGTAATAATTTCAACAGCATTAGGTGTATCAGAATGTACACAAATCGTGTCACATCCTACATCTATGTCTGTGCCACTTGTAGTTTTAACTTTTTTTTTTGAAATTGCTCTTAAAGCACGCTCCACAGCTAAATTACTGTCATAAATAGCATTTTTACCTTTTGCTATAACTAACTTACCATTTTTATCATAATCTAAATCTGCATAAAACTCTGCAACAAAATCAAGTTTCCTTTCTTTTTTATAAATTTTTTCATGGGCAGTATTTGCCATTCCAAAAATACTAACATTAAAAGGCGCAACAGCATCTGCTATAGCTCTACACATATCTTCGTCTTTTGAAGCCATAACATATAATGATCCATGAGGCTTGATGTGATTTAAAGGCATATTTAATTCATCTAAAAAAGCTTTAAGTGCACCAACTTGATACATAATCATGTTTTTTAAATCTAATTTTGGCATTTTCATTTCTCTTCTTCCAAAACCTTGCAGATCTGGAAAAGATGGGTGAGCACCAACTTTTACTTTATGTTTTTTTGCTAACTCAACAGTTTTTCTCATATGGTTAGGATCTGAAGCATGAAAACCACAAGCAACATTGGCAATGTCAATTAGAGGCATTATTTCTTCATCATTTCCGGCAGAATATATTCCAAAGCTTTCACCCATATCACAATTAATTTTTGTCATTTTATTTTTTTTCATTTTAAATTTGTGATCTAATATGTGGTGATCTAGCGTATAGAGCAACCATTGGTATAATTAATAAACCTAATATAAACTGTTGTGCTTCCCATTTTAACCCCCAACCAATTAGTACCGTTGTAATTACTTGTAAAATCAAAACTCCAATTACACTTAATCCGTATCCACCAACACCTCCTAATAAAGAAGTTCCTCCAACAACAACTGCAGCAATCGTTAAAAATAAATATGTATCACCAACTCCTATGAAACCACCTCCACTCCAACCAAGAAGCAATGCACCAGTTAGAGATGCAAAAAAACCACTAATTACATAAGCACCTACCCAATACCCTCTTTCTGAAATAGATAATCTTGCTGATGATAAACGACTTCCTCCAAGAGCATAAAGATTTCTTCCCCATTTAGTTAAGCGAAGTGCAACAATTATAATTATAGAAGCAACAATCCAAACCAAAATAATAGGAGGAATAGGCAATCCCACAGTTTCACCATTCATTGAGGCAATATTTCTCATCCACTCTGGCACAACACCAAAAACTGTACCTGCAGAAAAAGTACCCATTGCTACAAGAATTTGAACACCTCCCTTAACAAAAAAACCAACACCTAAAGTTAATATTAATGCCTGACCTTGTAGCCTAAAACTTAAGATACCATTTATTAATCCTATTATTAAACCTAATATTAACACAGCAGCCAAAGCCAACCATGGAGGCACACCTTTTGATATTAACGACATTAGAGCAACATTCGATGCTCCTATCAAAAATGGAATTGACAAATCAAGACCGCCTAATAATGCAACAAAGGTTTGACCCACTGTAGCTAAACCTAAAAATGCTGCAAACACCAACATTGCTTTCATGTTCAGAAGAGAGAGAAAGCCACCTATGGTAAGTGATCCTAATATAAACAATGCAATTAATACACAAATACCAATAAAAACACTTTTTTGGGCAGTTATATATCGACCAACAACTCCCATTAATATTATAAAACCTAAGAATATTAAAAAAGATACTAACGTACGGCCAGAAAAGAAACCTTCAGCAATAAATGAAACAAAAATAAAAATAAGTATTAATAATATAAAAGCTAATGTTTTCCATTTATGTTCACGAATATTTTTGAAAAAGAAATTTTCTTCGTCCTCATCTTCAGATAAAGTTTTTCCTTCAACCTTTTCTTTTTCCGGGAATTTAGCAAATATATTTTTCTTTAAATCACTATCAATCCATCTAACAGAAAAGTGATACCAGCCCCATAAAATTAATCCGGTCACTGCTATTGAATATGTTACAATATTCATCCAGTCAGCCCCGTCATACCAACCTAATACAGCGGTACCTATTCCGCACAAGATTGCAAACAACAATCCTAAACCTTTAAAGAAAAGAAAAGCTGATCTTTTCATTTTATTTTACCTCTTCCCATTGACTTAATTGACTATCTCGAGCAATTTTTTCTCTATAGATTCTCATGAACTGCCATACTAAAGGAGTAAGGGGTATTCCTATTATAAATACAGCAACAATTTTATAAAATGAATATCCAACAGAATAAAATATTGCAGACCATAAAAGACCTGAAAATATTACTATGTACATATATGGTGCAAATCTTTTGTAACTACCTTTATACCCCATATTTAAAAACAAAAAATACTGTACTAAAAAAACAGCTAGTATGCTAAATGCAAATTGTGCATATTCAGTCCTTATAGTTTCATAAAAAAATCTTTTTGGTTCTTCATATTTTACTTGGGATATGTCTCCAATATTTAATTCACTTATTATCTGAGGTTGATAAAGCGAAGGATCATCGGGTATAAATGTATTTCCCCCAATAAAATAAGTTGCAAGAATAGCTAAAACACCAAATCCAAAAATATAAACATTTGTGAGATTTTTTATTTTAGAATGAACAAATGGGGCCGTAATAACAAAAAGCAATAAAATTACTAATATAACACCATAACCCTGGATACCAAAAAAACTTTTATTAGCACTTTCAATTAAATTATTATAGGAGACACCCTTTAAAACAATCATTGTTAAGGCGGCCAAAAAGAAAAGCATGGCGGCAGATTTTGTACGATTACTAAATTGAGGTAACATTGCTATAACAATTAAAGAAGCAAGCAGAACAACCCCAGCAATATAAATTATACTATAAGTTGTTCCTGAAATAGATAAATTTGAAAAATAATCAATCTTTTCAAGACTAAAGTATTCAGGTTTTGAAGTTTCAATACTACTAGTTTGTCCTGATTGTATGTTTATCTTTTCAGTATCTTTTAATAAATCTTTCTCTTTATCTTCGGGATCAAAAATTAAACCTGCTACTATTATAGCTACAACAATTGCAAATGTTGTAGAAGCCGGGCTCCTATGAACTGTAAGCAAGTAAAGGAGAAGAGCAAGACCTGCAATTCCAATAATAATATAAAGCACTATTGTTCCTGGTGTTTCTGTTAATCGGACAACTGAATGACCAGCTAAAGATCCACCTTGTTTAGTTCCTGTTCCTGTAGTTGTTCCTGCTTCACCTTCTTCAACAATAATATTTCCTGTAGCATCTATTTTACGTACTTTTTGACCTCGTTGATAAGCTTTAGAAGCTTCATCTATGTCTTCTTTTACTTCAGATTCAACTACGATGGGCTGATCATAAACTTGATGCATTACAACAAATGTACCGGCAAAAGACATAAGAATGAAAAAAACCATAACAGACAATCCTTTAGTTACTCTTTGTACATAAGGAAGAATAAGGCTTACAAGTAAAGCAATAACTAGTACAGCTCCATAAGATAAATCAGAGACAAAGCTTTGTAGTCTTTCAAATCTAAAAGTAACTAAAATATAATTAATTAAATAAAGGTTTCCAGCACCTAAAATAGCTCCAAATGCACCACCTCGACCACCTACAAGACTTGCTCCACCAAGAACCAGTGCAGTCACTCCTAAAAGTGTATACTTAGTTCCTTGTATAGGATCTCCAGAACCAACTAGAGCAGTAAAACATATTGCAGATAAAGCAGCAAAAACTCCAGCTATTAAATGTGCAACTATTCTTACCCAGTTAATTTTTACACCACTTGTAAAAGCGGCACGCTCATCTGAACCCATTAATTTTAAATGACCCCAAAAAGCTGTGTGGGTGATGATATAAAATAAAATTGTAGCTAAAATCATCAGAAGAAATATTTCATTAAATATTGTAAAGCCTTCTCCCCAAGGTATTAACCAATCAGGAGCAATACCGCCTGGACGAGATAGAATAACAAGATTAATTCCCGTGAATGCTAAATAACCTGCCAATGCAACTATGATTGGTGAAACTCTTACAAACACTACAATTAAAGCATAAAACAACTGCCAAAGTAAACCTATGACAATGGCGTAAATGAACCAACCAATAGGTGTTTCTAAATATCCATGAGCATATAATTGGATACTACTGACATTTATAAAACCCATAAAAGGACCAATAGATAAGTCGACACCACCTCGGCCAGCCATAACAATAAATGTTAATGCATAAGTTGTTAATATAAGTGGTGCGCTAAGAATTATTGCACTACCAATACCTGATTGCGAAATTATAATTGGACTTCTAATCATCGCAAAAATTAATAGTGAAAAAAATATAAAAATTGGCACCATAAGATACTTATTTGAAGAAGTATCTACACTCGATCTATAAGTTTTTGTTATTTTATCTACTATCTCCATAAATTAATCAAAATAAACAACTTTAATTTTTTCAATACCCAATTTGTTTTTAAAATTTTTTTCTCTTTCATTTAACTTATTATAATCAATTATTTTAATTTTTTTGTTATCAATCTTTGCATTATTTTTATTTTCATTTTTTGCATTATTTTTAGACTTAATGATTTCTTCAAAAGCACTCATATCTTTATCTGTATACTCAGTGATAGTTTTTTCAGGTTTAGTTTTATTATTTAAATATTTTCCATCATTAAAATTTGTGAATTGTTTTAGTTTTTTAAAATTCTGAAAATCTGAAGGTGAATAGTTTTCTGATTTATTAAATTCTTTAGACGGAGGAGATTTTTCATTGGTAGAAACATTCATAATTTTATTAAAGTTTTTATTGTCAGAAACTGCATATTTAATAGAATGATTTTTATCTTGATTATTATTTAATTTATTAACTTTAAATTCTTTGAAATTTTTTAACTTTTCAAAGTTAATTAAATCTTCATCAGTATAATAATTATTTATATTTTCTTTTTTCATTAAAATGTTTTTATTTTTATTTTTTTGTCTAAATTTTTATCTTTAGATTTCTTTTCTTTTTCAAAATCTACAACTTTTATAATTTTTTTACTTTGGGTATCTAAATTTTTTATATAAACATCATCACTTGTTTTTTTTGAAATATTTTCGTTATTTGATCTACTAATACTAGTAGATCCTATGCCTGCAGTTTGGCCAAACATTCCTTCAAGCAAAGTATCTGCATTAACTTTTTCATTTTCAAAAATATCAAATATTGTTCCATGCCTAAATACAATTACTTTTGGACAAAGCCCGATAAACTCTTCAAGCTCACTAGATAAAAAAATAACAGTATTTCCTTCTTCAACAAACTTTCTAAGGTGAGTATATAAATCTCTTTTTGTACTTACATCTATGCCTCTAGCAGGATCATTCAAGACAAGGATTTTTGGATGTGTTGCTAAAGATCTGGCAATCATAACCTTTTGTTGATTTCCTCCACTTAGCGAACCAATAAGGTTATCTCTTTGTCCGGTTTTGATACTAAGTCTTTCAACTTCGTATTCATATATACCATTTAACTCAAGCCAATTAACAAATCCCAGCCATCCAGCTTTACTAGTTGTTCGATAAAGTGGAACTACTAAATTTTCATATATACTTAAATTAGGAAGTATTCCTTCTTTTTTTCTATCTCCTGAAACAAAAGAAATTCCGTTTTTTTTTGCATCCATTAAAGAACTATATTTTGTGAATTTGTTATGAATATCTAAAACTTCAGTAGTACCTCCATTAGATTCTTGTACACCTGCTAAAATTTTTACAAAATCATCTTGTCCGTTACCATCTAATCCTGTAACGCCAACTATTTCACCTCTACGCACTTCAAAATTAACTGGTGTACTTTCAGGCCAAACAACTAGATTTTCCGCTCTCATTACAACTTTATCCGTTTTTGTTTGTACGGCAACTGATGTAGATTTTTCTCCAGTTTCAGCTCTTCCTGTCATCAAACCTAATAAATTTTTTTCGTTAAGATCTTTTTTCTCTAAAACTCCAACATCTTTACCATCTCTCATAACGGTTGCTTTATCACTTATACGTATTAATTCTGCAATTCTGTGGGTAACAATAAAAACCGCAACACCATTATCTCTTAACTCTCTCATTTTTTTGAACAATCTTTCAGTTGAATCAAAATCGAGTGCAGCAGACGATTCATCAAGAATTAATACTTTTGTGTTTTCACGCAAAAAAGCTCTTCCAATAGTGATCCAAGCTTTAATGGGTAATGGTAGATTGAATACTTGAGTATATGGATCTATATATTCACCAGCAAGATCTTCCATAAGTTCTTGCGCTTTTATAACTTTTTCTCTTTGTGTTAAATTTTTGTACCAAAAGCTATCTGAACCAACAAACAAGTTGTCTACAACAGATGCTTCTTCGGCTATCATTACTTCTTGAAAAACAGTAGCTATACCCATTTCTCTAGCCATAACAGGTGAAGTAGGGACGTGCCCCAAAACAGAAACTTTACCTTTATCAATAGGCAAAACACCCGACATTACTTTTGCTAACGTACTTTTTCCACAACCGTTACCACCAACAATGGCATGAATCTCACCAAAATTTGCACTAAAATTAACTCCGTTAAGAGCTTTAGTTACACCAAAATATTTATGTACATCTTGCACATAAACATCGCCTGTAATATTTTTTGATTTGTCAGACAACACCTCTTTATCAGAGGTGTTGTCTTTAATGTTTTGTTCCGCACTCATACTTTAACTTAAAGTATTAGTGTGATTTTGGATCGTATTTCTCCGGATCAGAAGGATTATCAAAGAATGTTTCCACATAAGCTCTTGGAGCCCAGTTTTCTATTCCTGGATTATCCCATCCCGTAGAGTTTCTATCACAATCTTCACCTAAGACTGCTGCGATGTCGTCAAAACTTTTAGTCGCAGGACCAACCAATATAGATTGAATTCTTGGACCTTGACCTTGTAAAGTTCTGATCATCACTTCCATACCTAACTCTATTTCATCTCCTGGAGGCCATGCATATATTGCTTCATCAATATAACTTGGATTTTGTCTCCAATAGCATAGAGCACCTAGCTCTCCACCTAATGCGATTGGTGGAATTGGATCACGCCCAGACTGAAGTAATGCTTGTAAAGTTCCTGTCTCTCCTGAAGACTGAACCGCAATACCATGTATCTCAACAGGGTTACTTGATAACCATTGAGATAATTCTTTCTGTGCAACTTGTGATGTCCAGTTGTGTGCTAACTGTGCTACAACTTTTATACCCGGATATTGTCCTAAGCCTTCTAGCATTCCATCACTTTGTTGGTCAGATGCAGAATAACCAGGAATTCCATCCATAACTATTACATTTCCTTTTTCCCCAATTAATTCAGCCATCCATGCACCAATATAAAAACCAACTAGTCGGTAATTAACTGATGTATTGATTGAATATGGAGATGTAGTAAATCCAGTAAAAGAAAGTGTTGGAATACCTTTTTCCCATCCATATTTGATTGTTTGATTAAGAGCCGTTAAGTTTGAGCAGCAGATAATAATAGCATCAACTTCTCCACCATCGATCATCTGTCTCATTTGTTGAATTTGAAGAGTATCATCCAAATTTGATTGAGTGATTACAATTTCATCAACCATACCTAAAGCTTTCCACTTAGGATAAACAACTTCCATTAAACGTTCCATAGCACCTTTACGCCAAGTGTTACCTGCATATGTGCTAGCATAACCTATAGTCCAAGGTGGTTTTCTAGGGCTTTTCCACCCTTTCATAACAGTTGGTCCTAAAGGTTGATCTTTGTCCATAAAGTCCATGTTGTATACGTAATCTCTCATGTCTTTAGGCACTTTACTCAAGCACTCTGTGCACAATTCACCTGCAGAAGCACTACTAAAAATTCCTAAAACCCAAGAGAATAGAACAACATAAATTAACTTTTTTATTTTCATAGTTCGTTCCTCCTTATTTTTAATTATACTCTCATGTATAGATTTGTTTTTCCAGCGTTTAAAAATTTATTTTTTATATATATACTTTTTATAGGTTAAATTTTTGTTTGTTTTTAGTGTTAAAAATATAATAAGTTTAAGTAAATAATAGTTGATAATTTATTCTAATAAGAGTTGAATCTATTAATTTTTTTTATGAAAAGATTTTTTATAGTGTTGATATTTTTTTTATTCTCTTCAACAAACTTGTTTGCAGAGTATCGATTAGAACCTGTAAATTGTACTTTAAAAAAAAAAGATAATTGTGGAGCTTATCTTTATAATAGCATTACCGGAGCAACATATTTTTGTGACTCAACAAAATGTACAGAGATAATGCCAGCACTAGAAGAGTCAAGCGATGGAAATGAAGAAATTAAAGGCACAAAAAAATCTAAAATTCCAAAGAAAAAGAAAAAAAAGAAATCAAAAATACCTAAGTTTAAAAAGAAAAAATCAGAATAATTTATTCTAGCTTTTTTGATTCCGAGATAGATATTTCTATTGCTGATCTAATTTCGTTACAAAAATTCAGGTCATCACCTAAAAAAGTTCCTTCAATAAAACTTTTTGTATTTTCACCATTTTTTATCATAAAATCCATGTAATCATTTGTAAGACTATCTACATTTGATAAAAACTCTTTTTCAGCTTCTTTATTATTTATATTATTTATTTTTTTCAAAATAAGAATGCCAAATGGATATAAATAATTTGCAGTTTTAAAAAATTCATTTGCTAAATCTGGATGCTCTTCTTTAATTAGCTCAGTTATTGCAGAATTTAAAGAAACACAGTTTTTGATTATTTTGTATGTTAATTTATCGTCCTCGAGAAGTTCTTGTAAATTATACCAGCTAAACTGTTCTATTTTTTCAGCTTGTAAGGGGCTAGCAATAAATAATAAAATAATTAATATTTTTTTCATAAAATATTTTTTTTATTTATTATTGTTTATAACTAGGATCTTCTTTATCAAGAATTGATCTTAAAGCTTTTAAATGAAGTTTTCCCATATCAATACTATAATTTTCCGTTTCTTGAGCAGTTTTTTCAGCAACTTCAGGACTCGCTATGTTTAATTTTTTTCCAGTTGATAAGGCAGTAATGTATGTTTCACATGCTTTTTCAAAATAATATAAATCGTCAAAAGCTTGTGCGACTGTTGGGCCTGCTGTTAAAATTCCATGATTAGCCAATAACAATATATTATGGTTGCCAATACTGTTAGCCATTTTTTTAGATTCCTCTTCAAATCCTAAACCTCCAAATTCATTGTAAAGTGCAAAACGATTATAAAAACGCATGGTATTTTGATCTATAGGAGGAAGAACTGGGTCTTTTAGACAAGATAACGCTAATGCATACTTTGAGTGAACATGAAGTATACATTTTGCATTTGGAACTTTTTTATGAATAGCACCATGAATGTTAATTGCTGTAGGATCAACAATTTCAGGTTTTTTTTTCATTTCTTCAAATTCTTTATCTTTAATCAAAATTAAATCACTTGCTTTGATATTACTAAAATGCATACCAGTTCCATTAATATAAAAGTCATTAGTGTCTGGCATGCATGCACTAAAATGATTAGCTATCCCTTCGTGCATATTTAATTTTGCTGTCCATCTAAAAGCAGCTGCTAAATCATTCAATATTTCTGATCTTTCCATAATATGTATGATAGTATATTTTTGTAAAAAAAAAAATGAACAAAGTATTTATATCCTGTGCGGTTACTGGATCTGGTGACACAGCAAGCAAACATCCTGATTTGCCAAAAACACCTGAGCAAATTGCAAATGCAGCAATTGAAGCCGCAAAAGCAGGTGCAGCAATTGCACACATTCATGTTAGAGAAAATGATGGAAAACCTAGCAGAAGATTGGAGCTCTATAAAGAAGTAGTAGATCGTATTCGCTCAAGCGATACTGACGTAATTTTAAATCTTACCACTGGAATGGGAGGAGATTTAGATATTGGACAAGGAAAAAACCCACTTGATTTTGGACCTATGACCGACATGGCAAATGTATTTGAGAGGATTGCAAATGCCGAACAGTTTCTACCAGAAATTTGTACCTTAGATTGTGGAACTTTAAATTTTGGTGATAGTTCAGTAATCACTGTCAACACTCCTAATGATTTAAGAAAAGCTGCCAAAAAATTACAGGAAATTAAAGTTAAACCTGAAATAGAAGCTTTTGATTTAGGCAATATGTGGTTTGGAGCCCAGTTATACAAAGAAGGATTATTAGACGATCCACCAATGTTTCAAATGTGTCTTGGTATACCTTGGGGTGCACCAGCAACACCTTTAGCTATGCAAGCAATGAAAGATGTAATGCCAAAAGAAGGTGTTTGGTCTGGATTTGCAATTTCTAGAAATGAAATGCCATTTGTTGCTCAAACTGTAATTATGGGAGGGAACCCAAGAGTAGGACTTGAAGACAATTTATATTTATCTAAAGGAAAATTAGCTACCAATGCTCAATTAGTTGAAAAAGCGATAAGAATTGTAAACGATCTTGGTGTAACAACAATGACTCCTTCAGAAACTAGAGAAAAACTAAAATTAAAAAATTATAAATAATACTGAAATATTACCAAATTTGATCAAAAGATTTTGGTTTAATGTTATTTGTAAATTCCTTTGATTTTCTTATCTGCTTATCTATGTTTTTAGACAGTGTTTGCACTAGGTTTAAACCATTTTTAAGTTCTGATGTACTAAAATTATTTAAAATTTTTTCACATAAGTTTTTCTCTTTTTGTTTAAAAAGAATTTTTACTATTTTAAGAATTTGAATTGTTTTATCGATTAATTTTTTTTCTCTATCTTTAAAGATTTCTGTTGTTGTAGAAAGAAAATATTTTTCGTTTTGTAAAATTAAATATAATAATCGTTTACACTCATATACAGCCGAAACTGTTGACTCAATACTTTGATTTACAATAGATAAAGTATCTTTTTCATTTAATTTCCTTTCATCTAAAAATCTATGAGACTCACCCACAGTAAGATATCTATGCATCATAAATTCTTCGGGAATTATAGTTTGTCCAATAAAAACTGGAGAAAATGGTGAAGCTACCGCACCAATAGGTGAATGCCAGATCATTCTCAAACCATCGTAACTTGGATTAAATAGTGGAACGATCTGCCCATATCCTGCAGTATCACCAGTTAATTTTGGAGTACGAATAGCCCACATAACATCTTGTAATCCAATTTTTTCTGGCCTTTGTGATAATTTTTTAATTTCTCCTTCAATCCATTTGACACCTTCCCAACGACCTTTTCCATCTCCAAGAATCTTGTTTAAATTGAAAGGACCATTTGAATACCATCCCTTTTTTTTACAAAATTGAACAAGATTATCTGAGTAAAGAAAATTAGGATTTTTTTTTTCTTTTATTGGAATATTTTCGATATAGCCTGGACGTGAAGCACGAATGCTATTTGGTCCAAGACGTTCAGCAGCCCATAAACCAGCTCCGCCAGCAAACTGTATCATTACCCAAGCTTCATTAGAATCTGCAAATATATGTGAGTTTCCTCCATATGTACTTTCGCCATATTTTTTAATTAAGTTGCTCACTATTGTAACCGCGTGTCGTGCAGACTTAGCACGTTCTAAAACTATGCGAGCTAAATCACTATAATTTGGTCCTGTTTGATTTTTAGGAGTTATATCAATTAATTCCTTACGTGATTTTGACCATATGTCTCGAACAGCAACTCCATGCTCATTTAACCCACCGTTTGTAAGTGGAGCTGGTGCACCAAGATAATATGAGTAACTTACACGAATATGTTTAT
Source organism: uncultured Pelagibacteraceae bacterium (assembly GCA_902597425.1). GTDB lineage: Bacteria > Pseudomonadota > Alphaproteobacteria > Pelagibacterales > Pelagibacteraceae > Pelagibacter. The sequence continues at coordinate 50,945 of CACJXT010000001.1, forward strand.
ATGTTTCAGAAACTTGAGGAATTTTTATTAATTTACCCGGAATGTCAGCATTTTCTGTTACACCAACTAATATTTTTTCGTTCGTTTTATATTTTTTTTTAGGAATAATTTCAAGCCAATGACTTGAAGGTTCGTCTCCATATCCAGCCAACCAAGCATGTCCATCAGATGTTAAATTTTTGCCGATATAAAGACCATAACTCATAAAAAAAAGATTTTTCTAACCAGTTTTAATAGGATTTCCTTTTAACCAAACACTTTCTTCATTTGTATAATGTTCTTTTTTCCAGATTGGTGTTCGTTTCTTTATTTCTTCAATTATATATCTTGAAAATTCATACGCTTGAGCTCTGTGTTTGCAACCCACAGCAATGATAATGCTGGTATCGCCAAGAGCGGCATAACCTTTAATATGCTCAATAAATACAGCAATACTTTCAAGTTTAAATTTTGTTTCTGCTTCTTTATATATTTCTTCAAAACTTTTAATTACTAAAGCATCATGACTGTCATAAGTAATTCCTGTAACTTTCTTATTATTGTTTTGATCTCTAACAGTTCCTACAAAATATATAGAAGCTCCATATTTACTTGAGATTATAAATTTTTTTGCTTTAGCAATGTCGATTTTTTCTTTTGATATATCTATAATCTTAGCATGAAGCATCAACCACCTCCTATAGGAGGTATAATCCCAATATTTTGTTCTTTTGTAATTTTATAATCATCACTCACTATACTATTTTCTTGAGAACAAAATGTTGATGATTGAACTAATTTTTTATAATTATCATTACCTTTGAAATTGTTATCAACAAAATTTAATATTTCTTGTCGTAAATCTTTTATAGAACTTTTTTCCTTTAAATTGAATTCTAGATAATTTTTTTTGCTAAAATCACGACTAGCTCCAAAAAGCTCTAATTTGATTTTCATAAATAATTTTTATTAAAATTAAAATATATTGTCTAGAAATTTTGGTAAACCATCAGGATTAGTCCAAAGCCCACTTTTTCCACCTTCTTTGACCAACAGTTTAACATTATCAATTTTTAAATGTGGATTTACAATTTTACTCAAATCATAAATAGTAATTAAAGCAGCATTAACACCCATGATTGCTTCCATCTCTACACCTGTTTTTGCTACAGCAGACACAACACAAAAAACTTCTAATGAATAGTCTGCATGATGCATTACAATTTTAGTTGCTGTATGATCTATTGTTAGCGGATGGCACAAAGGAATTAATTCACTAGTTTTTTTAACTCCTAATATTGCAGAAACTTCAGCAAGGCTAACAGGATCTCCTTTTGGCATTTTGTTATTTTTGATCATACTAAATACTTTTTTACCAACATAAATTTTTCCTGAAGCTAGCGCTCTTCTAAAGGTTTCTTTTTTTGCAGAAACATCAACCATATTGAAAGAATTCTTTTTAAATAAGTCTTCAGCCCAGTCTTTTAGCTGATCTTGATTAACTATTTTTAAATTTTTCATTATCCTCCAGTAGTCGATAAATTTTTCATCAAACCAGTTTCACCCAATTCTAAATAATGAGACTCTTTTTTAAAGTTTAATTGCTTAGAAATTAAGTCTTTTAATTCTTCTAACTGATTATCTCTTTGTAAAAGATGTCTTATGCTTATTCCAGTATTGCCAAATAAACATAACCTTAAATCACCTCTTGCAGTTATTCTTAATCTGTTACAGCTTTTACAAAAATCTTTAGAGTAGGGAGCAATAACTCCAAACTTTCCTTTAAAAGAAGGATTTATATAATTTTTTGATGGACCAGCATCTCTGCCGAGAGTTTGAAAAATCCAGCCATTTTTATTTATATAATCAGTAAATACTTTTGCTTGCACATGATATTTTTTAAAATAGTCAAAACCATCTCCTGTTTGCATTAATTCTATATATCTAAAATCAATTTCGTTATTTTTAACAAAATTGCTCCACTCATTAAAATCTTTTTCGCTATCATTGATACCTTTTAATAAAACAGCATTAATCTTTATATTTTTAAAGTTAAGTTGTTGTAATTTTTCAATTCCTTTAAGAATTTCAGGTAGCCGGTCATGGCTTGTAACATTTTTAAATGTTTCTCTATTTAAACTATCAATACTTATGTTTATTCCATCTAAACCACTTTCAACAATTTGATTAGCAATTTTATCTAAACGATATCCGTTTGTAGTAATTACAGTTTTTTTTATTCCTGAATTACTTTTTAGAATTTTAACAATATCAAAAAAGTCTTTTCTAACCGTTGGTTCCCCTCCAGTTAATCTTATTTTACACACTCCAAGTTCAGACAACCCTTTAGCCAATCTTCCAATTTCTTCAGTAGCAAGAAAGGTTCTATTATCACTTTTGTCTTTTTGATAACCATTGGGCAAGCAATAACCACATTTAAAATTACATACATCTGTAATTGATAATCTTATATATGGGAAAGTTCTCCCGAAACTATCTTTAAGCATTTTCATTTAAATATTTATAAAATAAGCTATCATATTAAATACATTTTATCATGAATGAATTTTTGACCAATAACGAAATAAATCAGTTTAAACAAGACGGTGCTATCTTTATTAAAGGAAAATTTAACCTTAACTGGATAGAAAAATTAAAAAAAGGAATTGAAAGGGACATAAAAAACCCTAGCCCTAGATTTAAATCTCATACATTAACAAAAGGTGTTCCTGCGTATTTAGAAGATTATTGGACCTGGGACTTAGTGCCCGAGTTTAAAGATTTTGTATTTAACTCACCTTACGCAAAAATAGCTTCTGAATTAATGTCAGCTAAAAAAATAAATCTTGTAATGGACAATTGGTTTCTGAGAGAAGGTGGATCAAAATCCTCAACACCTTTTCATCACGATGTAAGCTATTTTGATATGAATGGAACTATGTGTGTTCTTTGGTTGCCATTACAGCCAACAGGTAAAAATGAAGGTGTTTCTTGGGTTAAGGGTTCTCATTTATGGAATAAACTTTTTTTAAGAGTTCTTTTTAAAGATGGACATAAAGTTGAAGGTGCTGAATGTATTATTGATGGAAAAAAATACGAACTACCTCCTAATATTTTAGGAAATAAAGATAAATATGAATTTTTACAATGGGACTGTGAATTAGGAGATGCTGTTATATTTGATATGAGAACACTTCATGGAACACTTAGTTCGTCAATACCGCAAAAAACATTGAGTCGTTATACTTTAAGAGTAGCCAAAGAAGATGCAAAGATTAGCTATGTTGGTGATTGGACAAGTTACAATTATAGAAAATCTATGCAGGATGCAGGATATAAAGACGGAGACCCCTTAGGTGGAAAAATGTTTCCAGTCTTATATGAAGCTTGATAACTTCTAGCCTTTGAGACTAGAAGTTAAATTATTTATTTTTTAAAACCTAGTTTCCAGGACCTTTATATGCCTTTGCTATTTTTGCAGCGTTTTCCGCAACTTCATTAATGTTAATTGCTTCACAAACTGCAATATCACAAAGAGCACCACTAGCTTCTGTTGCCATTTTAACGCCAGCGCCTTGTGCAAAAGTTCCTTCGAATACTGCTAAAAAATCATAAGGTCCTCTTAAACCAGTATATGAAACTAATTTAGCTCCGACAGCTTCAGCTGCGGTTCGAGCTGCTTGTGATCTATCTGACTTTGGATCCTTGCAAAAACCTTGAAATCCTTGAGCAGTATATTTACCTAATGCATAAAATGTTGCCATATTTACTCCTTTCTTAAAAAAGATTATAACATTCTAAATTTTAATTTATTATTAAATTAGTTATTAAAATCACAACTAAGAATAGAAAAGATTATATGTACGAAAAGTTTGGTCAATTTATTGATGGTAAATGGCAACATTCAGAAAAAAAAGAAACCTATGAAGTAATAAACCCTGCAACTGAAGAAGTTCTTGGTCATGCATCAAAAGCTACACCTGCTGACGTTGATAGAGCTCTTAAATCTGCTGCAAAAGGTTTAGAAGTTTGGAAAAAAACGGCTCCTTGGAAAAGATCTTCAATCATTAGAAAAATTGCAGATCTAATTAGAAAAAAACAAGATGTTTTAGCCAAATGGATGGCATTGGAAGTTGGAAAACCATTAGCAGAAGGAAAAGGTGAAGCAGGAGGATCAGCTGATATTTTTGAGTGGAATTCAGAAGAAACAAAAAGAATTTATGGGCAAACTGTTGAAAGTAGATTTGAAGATACAAGAGTACATGTTTATTACCAACCGGTTGGAGTTGTTGCAGCATTAGTGCCATGGAATTTTCCTTTAGTTTTAGCTTCAAGAAAAATATCAACCGCATTAGCAGCAGGATGTTCGGTAATTTGTAAACCAGATGTTATTACTCCAGGAACCGTAATGGAGTTGGTAGATATTTGCCGTGAAGCGGGAGTTCCTCCAGGAGTGGTGAATTTATTATCTGGTGATCCACCAAGTATAGCTTCTCAATTAATTTCATCTGATATAGTTAAAAAAATTTCAATCACTGGTTCAACAAGAGTTGGAAAATTAATATTAAAACAAGCAGCCGATAAAGTTCAAAGAGTTACAATGGAATTAAGCGGTCATTCCCCATTTATTGTTTTTGATGATGCTAATCTTCAAAAAGCAACAGATATGGCAATATCGTCCAAGTATAGAAATAATGGACAAGTTTGTATTTCACCCAATCGATTTTATATCCAAGAAAATAAGAAAAAAGAATTTGTAAATCTATTTATAGAAAAAACTAAAAAACTAAAAATAGGAAATGGTATGGACCCTGATGTTCAATTAGGACCATTGACAACACAAAAGCGACTTAATGAAGTGGAAGCACTGGTTGAAAAAACAAAACAAGAAGGTGCAACAGTTCTTTTAGGTGGAAAAAGACCAGCAGGATTTAATAAAGGTTTTTATTATGAACCAACAGTTTTTGATAACGTTCAAGATGATTTTACAATAATGAAACAAGAACCTTTTGGTCCTTTAGTTCCCATGCTTTCTTTTAAAACATTTGATGAAGTAATAGAAAGAGCAAATAACAATGATCTTGGACTTTGTAGTTATATTTGTACTAATTCAATGGAACAAGCTCATCGAGCTTCAGAGTTAATGGAAACAGGAACAGTAGCGGTCAATACTCCATTAGTAGCAATCGCAGAAGCACCGTTTGGTGGAATTAAACAAACTGGATATGGAAGAGAGGGTGGCTCAATGGCAATTAAAGATTATTTAAATGTTAAGTATACTCACCTAGGTATTAAAGGCTGATAACAATAAGTATGAAATATTTACACACAATGATCCGAATTTCTAATATAGAAAAATCATTAAATTTTTATTGTAAAGGTTTAGGTTTAAAAGAAACTAGACGTAAAGAAAATGAAAAAGGTAGATATACATTAATATTTTTGGCAGCACCCAATGATGAATCTGCCGAAATTGAACTTACTTATAATTGGGATGGTGACAATCTTGGAACAGGATCTAGAAACTTTGGCCATTTAGCTTATAGAGTTGAAAATATATATGAAACTTGCCAAAGATTAAAAGATATGGGAGTTACAATTAATCGCCCACCAAGAGATGGACATATGGCATTTGTAAGATCACCAGACAATATATCAATCGAAATACTCCAAGAAGGACATTTAGAGCCTAAAGAACCTTGGGCTTCTATGCAAAATATTGGAGAGTGGTAAACAATATTTTTATAATTATTCTAGAATTTTAAAATCTGACTTATATTTTTCATTAATAGAGATTCCTAGTCCAGGAATATTATCATTTAAATCTATAAATCCATTTTTTGGTTCAGGCTCTCCTTTAAATAAATAATAAAATAATTCATTTCCTATTTCGACTTGATGTACAGGAAAATATTCAGAAAATGGACAATTTTTACTTGCCATTGTTAAGTGATAGTTGTGCATTTGACCAGCGTGCGGCACAACAGGAACATTATATTTTTCTGCTAGAGAATTAATTTTATGACCAGCGGTGATGCCGCCAACACGATTAGCATCGTATTGAATAAAACTTACTGCTTTTAATTCTAATAAATGTTTAAAACCTAGAAAGCTAAATTCATGTTCACCACCTGCTATTGGAATATCTCCTAAAGCATTTAATTCAACGTAGCCCGGTATATCATCCGGTATTACTGGTTCTTCAAGCCATTTTGGTTTAAATTTTTTTAATTCTGGAATTATTTTTTTTGAATACTCCAAATTCCACCCCATATATGCTTCAAGCATTAAATCATTATCATAACCTACAACTTCTCTAACAGCATTAACAAGTTTGATGTTATTTTTAATTCCTTCAGATCCATCTTTTGGTCCCCAACCAAAACGCATCTTAAACATTTTAAAACCTTCTTTTAAATATTTTTCAGCTTCAATTTGAAGATCTTTGATTGGCTGGCTATATAGTTTTGACGCATAAACAGGAATTTTTTCTTTTGTTCTTCCTCCAAGAAGTTCAAATACTGGTTTTTTTTTTATTTTACCCATTAAGTCCCAGATACCAAGGTCAATTGCAGAAATTCCAACCATCCCAATTCCTTTTCGACCCCATGCCATTGTGCTTCTATACATTTTTTCCCAAAGATATTCGTAATCAAAAGGATCTTCACCAATGACCAAATCTTTTAAATAAGAATCTATAGCTTTTTTAGTTACTTCTGGTGCCAAAGCGGCATTACCAAGTCCTATTGTTCCATCATCTGCTACAACTTCACAAACTAACCATTCATGGAATCTAAATGATTTCATTTTGTCTCCTTTTTCTTTTAAAAGATCTGTTGGATTGGTGCAAAAATTTTGAGATGGTGGAACAATTTCACCGGTCCATTTATAGATTGTGGTTTTTATATCTTTTATTTTAGTCATGATAATAAATTTTCACTTAATTTTAGTGCTATTTTAAATGATTCAATAGTTGGCTTTATATTTGCAATATTTTTACCGGCAATATCAAAGGCTGTACCATGAGCAGGAGTTGTTACTGGTATTGGCAAACCTCCTTGAACAGTGACTCCACGATCAAAACCAAAAGCTTTAAGACCAGATTGTAATGCATCATGATACATTCCAACTATACAATCATGATTTTTATTCTTGAAAGCAGTAATGAAAGAAGTATCACAGGGCAATGGTCCATCGGCATTTATGCCATTTTTTTTTGCCTCTTCAATTGCAGGTATGATTTCATCTTTTTCTTCTGTGCCAAATTCAGCATGTGGATTTAAAGCTTGTACAGCTATTCTTGGATTTTTAATTCCGTTTAATTTCATAGTTTTATTAATTAATTTTATTGGTTTTAGAATATTTTCTTTTTTAATATGATTTGGAACATTTTTCAGTGGCATATGTGATGTTACTCTTGCAGTCCAAAAATTATCAACAACATTAAACTCACAAAAATAATCTTTTACTTCAAGTCTATCTGCCATTAAATGTAGTTCATCTTCATATTTACTTCCCGCCAACTTCATACTTGTTTTATTATATGGTGCAAAATTTATTGCATGAATTTTATTTGATTTTGTTAAATCTAAAGCGCAATTCAAAGCATTTAATACTGTTTGTCCTGACTCTGCTGTGGACTCTGATAATTTATAATTTATGTTTTTGCCTTTAGAAATATCTAGGAAAAATTTATTTCCTTTTTCAAAATTTATTTCTTCAAATTTTTCTACAAAATTAAGATTATGAGAATTACCTGTAATTTTGTTTCCATTTTCTAAAATATTTTTTTCCCCTATTACAATTATATTTGCTTGATTTAATTCATTCTGTGAGAGTAATTTTGATACTAATTCAGGCCCGATTCCAGAAGGATCTCCTAAAAGGATGGCAATATTTCTTTTTTTATTAGTCATTTTTATCTTAAGGTTTCTAACAGATTATGTTTAAATATTTAAATATAAATTAACAAAGAGGGAAATAATGAAAAAAACATTTAAAGTTTTATTAGCAGCTGCATTCTTAGTAACTGAATTTTTTGTTGTAGCATTGCCATTATTGGCTACATCTGCAAAAGCAGATGGAGCTATCCAGGCAATTACTCATGCAGGCTTCGGTGGTGGTACTGATGTAACTACGAGAATGATGCTTTTAAGAGCTAGAAGAGTTCTTAAACAAGATATGCAATTGGTAAATAAAAAAGGTGGTGGTGGAGCCGTTTCCATGGACTACATGATGTCATTACCAGCTGATGGACAACATACTTTAACTTGGACTACTGGGCATGCTGTTTCAATGGCCTTAGGTAAAACAAAAGTTAAATTAAGTGATATGCAACCTTTAGCAAGAGGAACTGATGATCCTCAATTGTTTGTTGTAAATTGTAAAGCAGATATTAAAGATGCCAAAACATTTATCAGCACTTCAAAATCAAAATCACTTAAATATGGAACTACTCATACAGGTGGAATTGATGATGTAAGCGCAATTGCTTTTACAAAAAAAGGTGGATTAAAAGATCCTACAATTGTTGCTTATAAAGGTGTTGCTCCAATTAAAACTAATCTTATCAAAGGAGATATTGATGTAGGTGTTTTAAACTTAGGAGAAGCATTAACTGAAATTAATGAAGGAACACTTTGCGTTTCAATAGTTCTTGCAAACAATAGAATGGCAAAAATAGGAGACAGCCCAACAGCTACAGAGTTAGGAATACCTGTTTCTTTATCTACTGTCAGAGGATTTGTAACTAAAAAAGGTGCTCCAGCTGAAAGAGTAAAAGAGTTAGAAGCTGGAATGCTAAAAGCAATGAGTCACAATTACTATAAAAATTTCCTAACAGAAATTGGCCTTGATGAATCAAGTGTAGTAGGTGCTGAAGAGTGGGGAAAGCAAATGGAAGTAATGCTTGCTGAAATGACTGCTCAACTTAAAGCTTTGGGTTATACTAATTAACTATTCGTTGTACATTTTTTCAAATGAACAATGTACAAAATAAAAAAAGGGCAAACAAAAGTAGTTTGCCCTTTTTTTTTACTAATTCTTTTGTAGTTTCATCTATCATAATTATAATTTCTTTTGTTTTATTAATTGTTGCATTTACATTTGACATAGTTCCTCCAATTTTAAATCGAGGAATACAACCAGCTACATTTCCTAAAGCATTACTAGTTTTAATAATATTTCTAACCTTAATTGTTTATTTTTTATCTCTAAAGATTCCATGGAAAAAAGAAAAAAAGTTACCAAAACAATTTTTTATAACTTTATATAATTTTATTTTATTTGTTATTATTGCAAAGACTTTAGATTTTCTTCTAGCTATTTCAGTTTTATCATTTTTGATTTCTTATTTTTGGGGTGAGCGAAGAATTATATACTTACTATTAGTAAGCATATTGTTTCCTATCATTGTATTTATATTTTTTGAAACAATTTTGGGTTTAAGATTTCCACCAGGAATAATTACTAATATTTATTATAACTAGTATGGAAAATTTATATTTAATGATGGCACCTTTATTTAGCTCGAAATTATTAATAGTGTTATTTTTTGGAACTTTATTTGGTTTAATCCTCGGTGTTTTGCCAGGACTAGGACCTACTACTGGTGGGGCATTAATTTTACCTTTTACAATGACGTTGGATCCACTTTCTGCAATTGTGCTTTTAACATCAATTTATTGTGCAGGTACTTATGGAGGGGCAATTACAGCAGTACTAATTAATACACCTGGAACACCAGCGGCAGCAGCAACTTGTTTAGATGGTTATCCTTTAGCTCAAAAAGGTGAAGCAGGTAGAGCATTAGGAATGGCAACAGTATCAAGCGCTATTGGAGGTATTTTTAGTGTAGTAGTTCTTGTTTTTTTCGCTCCATTATTAGCTCAACTTGCTTATGAATTTGGCCAACCAGAATATTTTGCATTAGCTATATTTGGTTTGACTATGCTTGCATCTATAGGCGATGGAAGTCCTATAAAAAATTTAATTGCAGGTGCTTTTGGAATTTTAATTTCAACAATTGGAAAAGATTTTATGACTTCAATTGATAGATTTACTTTTGGAATTAATGAATTATCAGAAGGAATTGGTTTTATACCCGTAGTTGTTGGATTATTTGCAATTAGCGAAATGTTAACTCAATCTACTTTATTAGATCAAGTTTTTAAAAGAATTACTTTAAAAGCAGTTAAATTACCATCAATTGATGATTATAAAAAAACATGGAAAACAATTTTAAGATCGTCTGGTATCGGATCTTTTATTGGTGTTTTACCAGCAGAAGGCGGAACAGTTGCATCTTTAATTGGTTATTCTGAAGCAAAAAGATGGTCCAAAAAACCAAAGGAGTTCGGCAAAGGTTCAATTGAAGGAATAGCAGGTGCTGAAGCTGCAAATAACGCTGCAACAGGCGGTGCAATGGTTCCAACTTTAGCTTTGGGAATTCCAGGTAGTGCAACTACAGCAGTAATATTAACAGGTTTGATAATTCATGGTGTTAGACCAGGACCAGATTTATTTAGAGAGCAACCAGAATTTCTTTATGGAATTTTTGGCTCAATGTTAATTGCAAACATCTTGTTTTTTGTATTTGGATTTTTTGGAGCTAAAATTTTTGCAAGAATAACTTTGGTTTCTAATAAATTGTTGTGGCCAATGATATTTGCTGTTTCAGTTTGTGGAACATACTCATTAAATCAATCATTGATTGATGTTTGGATTATGCTTTTGTTTGGTGTAATTGGTTTTTTTATGAGACGTTATGGTTTCTCATTGGTTCCAGTTATAATTGGATTAATTTTGGGAGAACTGGTTGAAGGTACACTAAGACAGTCTTTAGTTATATTTGAAGGTAATTGGTTGATGTTTTTTACTCGCCCAATAGCATTAACTTTTTTTATTTTATCTTTTATTGCTTTAATTTTTCCGTTAATAAAAAGAAAAAAAATTAAAAATGATTAATTTTAATTTATCAAATCGAGTTGCAATTGTTACAGGTGGCGCACAAGGTTTTGGTCTTTCTATAACTGAAAGATTTATCCAATCAGGTGCAAAAGTTATAATATGGGATGTTGATAAAGAAGCAGCAGAAACTGCATTAAAAAAAATAAATTCAAAAAACTGCATTTATCAAATTGTTGATGTAACAAATTTTGAGAAAATAAAAAAAAATTTAATCGATATTGAAAGTAGTCACAGCAAAATAGATATCTTTATAAATAATGCTGGTATAGCAGGAATGAATACAACGGTTGCTGAATATCCATTAGAAGAATGGAATAAAGTAATAGATTTAAATTTAAATGCTGTTTTTTATTGTTGTAAAGCTGTAGTTCCTTTTATGTTAAAAAATAATTACGGAAGAATAGTAAATATTGCATCAATAGCTGGTAAAGAAGGAAATCCTAATGCTAGTGCTTACAGTTCATCAAAAGCAGGAGTTGTAGGATTAACTAAATCATTAGGTAAAGAACTTGCTTTAAAAAATATTGCTGTAAATTGTGTTACTCCCGCTGCAGCTAAAACTAGAATATTTGATCAAATGACTCAAGAACATATTGATTATATGCTTTCAAAAATACCAAGAAACAGATTTGCTAAAGTAAATGAGTTAGCATCTTTAGTAACTTGGTTAGCAAGTGAAGAAAATTCTTTTTCAACTTCAGCTGTTTTTGACCTAAGTGGAGGAAGAGCAACTTATTAGTTATGCAAATAGGATTTGATGTTGGAGCAACTAAAATAGAGAGTGTTGTTTTAGAAGAAACTGGTCAAGAAAGTTTTAGAGAAAGAACGAGTTGTCCTAAAGATTATAATTCTATAATCAATAATATTGTTGAAATTACTAAAAACTTAGAAAAAAAATTAAACAAATCACTTCCTGTTGGAGTTTGTCATCCTGGAGTTCATTCACCTCAAACAGGATTAATTAAAAATGCACCCAATTGTTACTGGATTGAAAAAAAACCTTTTCAAAAAGATTTAAGAGAAGCTTTAGGCAAAGAAATATTTTGTGAAAATGATGCAAACTGTTTTGCACTGTCTGAGTCAATAGATGGTGCCGGAAAACATTATAAAATAGTATATGGTATTATTTTAGGTTCAGGCGCAGGTGGAGGGTTGGTAATAGACAAAAAAATAGTTACTGGGCCTAACGGGCTATCCGGAGAATGGGGACATAATCAATTACCTTATATGGCAGCAAAAAGAGAAAAACTTGATACAAATAGTTTAAGAGAGAGCGAAATTGAAAGTTTTATTTCGGGACATGGTTTGGCAAAAAAATTTAACAAAAAATATGGAAAAAATTTAAAATCTCATGAGATTTTTAATCTTTATCGACAACATGATCTTGATGCTGAAAAAATGATAGATGAATTTAAAATCAATCTTGCGATGTCATTATCCACAATAATTAATATTCTTGATCCAGATGCTTTTATTTTTGGTGGAGGAGTTTCAAAGGAAATTGATTTTTTAAGTGAAATTGAATCAATGGTTAAAAAATTTGTTATTGGAAAAGAATACGAAGGCGTCTTCCTTAAACCAAAATACGGAGATGCAAGTGGTGTGAGGGGTGCTGCCAGATTAGGAAGAGAAGCAATTTATTAAATATTCCCCAAAAAAGTGAATTTATATATTTTTATTTTTTTTTTTCTCTCAAGAATAGTAGACAATTTAGTCAAAAGTTAACATCAACTTATGGTTGAATTAAAAATTACTATTATTAATTTATAGATATTATTTCTATAATTCTTTTTTTTTAATTTAGTTAATTAACAATAATAAAAAAAGAGGGAAATATGAAAAAAATATTAATTGCTCTAATTGTATTTGCGTTAGCTCCTAATTTTTCATTAGCAGGACCGAAAATTGAGGTTTTGCACTGGTGGACATCAGGAGGTGAAGCAGCTGCACTTAAAGTATTAAAAGATGACTTTGCTGCAAATGGTGGCGAATGGATGGATATGCCTGTAACAGGTGGTGGCGGTGACGCTGCTAACGTTGCGTTAAAAGCAAGAATAGTAGCTGGCGATCCTCCTTCTGCATCACAAATCAAAGGTCCTACAATTCAAGAATATGACCAAGAGGGAGTAGTAGCACCATATAATATTGATGCAATTGCTCAATCAGAAGGTTGGGATAATTTGTTAGATCCAATGATAGCAGCAGTACATAAATGTCAAAATAATAGTGGTCCTTATTGTGCTGCCCCAGTAAACATTCATAGAATTGATTGGTTATGGGCAAACAAATCAGTATTTGATTCTAATGGTATTTCAGTACCTACAACATGGGATGAGCTGAATGCTGCAGCTGAAACACTAAAAGCAGCAGGAATAATTCCATTTGCTCATGGTGGCCAAGCTTGGCAAGATGCTACAGTATTCGAAGCAGTAGCTATGGGTGTAGGCGGAAACAATTATTACAAAAACTGTTATGTAAAATTAGATGAAAATTGCTTAAGAAGCGAAACTACAGTTAAAGTTTTCGATCAAATGAGAAAACTTCAAAGTTATACTGATGAAGGTAGTCCAGGTAGAGACTGGAACGTTGCAACTGGTATGGTTATAGAAGGCAAAGCTGGTTTTCAAATTATGGGAGACTGGGCTAAAGGAGAATTTACAGCTGCTGGCAAAACACCAGGTGTAGATTATTACTGTGCTTCAACACCGTCAAATAATGGATACTTGTACAATGTCGACAGTTTTATTTTTTATAAGACTGATGATCCTGATAAACAAGCAGGCCAAAAACTATTGGCTAAACTTATGATGGGTAAAAACTTTCAAAAAGTTTTTAACTTATATAAAGGTTCAATCCCTGCACGTTTAGATGTACCAATGGATGAATTTGATCAATGTGCAAAAACATCTAATGCTGATATTAAAACAGCTGGAGCATCAGGAGGTTTAGTTCCAAGTTTTGCTCACGGTATGGCTCAAGGCAACACAATGAAAGCTGCTCTTCAAGACGTAATTACAGAACATTTTAATTCTGATATGTCTTCAAAAGACGCTGCTAACGCCTTAGCTGATTCAGTGTTAGCAAATATGTAAATAATTATTAATAATTAAAAAAGGCCGCTTAAGTTAAGTGGCCTTTTTTTTATCTTATTTTTTATTATGTTTAAGTGGTTAGAAAAAAATTTACCTAAAGTAGTATTAACTCCAGCAGTTGGCTTAATTGGTTGGTTTGTTTATGGATTTATTCTTTGGACACTTTACATTTCATTTACAAATTCAAAAATTCTTCCAAAATATGAATTATGGGGTGTGGGTCAATATACAAAACTGTGGGCTTCACGGAAATGGCTTATTGCAGTAGATAACTTACTAATTTTTACATCACTTTTTTTGATTATCTGTATTGTTATAGGAATTATTTTAGCAATATTTCTCGATCAAAAAATTAGAGCCGAAGGTGTTCTTCGAACTATTTATCTTTATCCAATGGCACTTTCATTTATTGTTACTGGAACTGCATGGAAATGGATTTTAAATCCAACTTTAGGAATTCAAAAATTATTTATTGATATGGGTTTTGAAAATTTTACCTTTGATTGGCTGGTTAACAGAGAAATGGCCATTTATACCATTGTTATAGCTGGAGTTTGGCAATCAGCAGGATTTGTTATGGCTTTATTTCTTGCTGGTCTTAGATCTATTGAGGATGAAATTGTTAAAGCTGCAAAAATTGATGGTGCAAATTTATTTACCGTATATTGGAAAATACTTATTCCTATGATGCGACCAGTATTTTTTACTAGTTTTGTTGTTTTGGTACATATTTCAATTAAGAGCTACGATTTAATAGTTGCTCTTACTCAAGGGGGTCCTGGTATTTCAACAACTATGCCAGCTCTTTATATGACTCAAACAGCTTTTCACAAAAGCCAAGTCGCTTTATCCGCTGCTAGTGCAATGATGATGTTTATGGCAGTTGCAGCAGTTATTATTCCGTATCTCTATTCTGAGTTGAGGAGAGAACATGTCAGCTAGTATAAGTGTTTCATCTTACAAAAAGCTTGAACAAAAATCAAAAATAAAAAATATTTTATTAAGATGGTTTTTATATTTTGTGTTAATACTTTTTGCTTCTTATTTTATATTTCCATTATATGTGATGGTTGTAACTTCACTTAAAACAATGGAAGAAATTAGACAAGGCACACTTCTTACTTGGCCAAGTCAATTAAATTTTGATTCATGGGCAGTGGCATGGGGAGGAAGAGGATATGGTGCGGGAGATACTTTTTTAAGACCATATTTTTGGAATTCAATTAAAATGGTTGTTCCTGCTGTTTTTTTCTCAACTTTTATTGGAGCTATGACAGGATATGTTTTGACAAAATGGCGTTTTAAAGGAGACAAGTGGGTTTTTCTATTTTTATTATTTGGATGTTTTATACCTTTTCAGGCGATACTTCTTCCAATGGCAAGAACCTTAGGTGTTCTTGGTATTTCCAATTCTATTTTAGGACTTGTTGTGGTCCATACAGTTTATGGAATACCTTTTACAACATTATTTTTTAGAAATTATTATGTTTCTATTCCAAACGAATTAATTAAAGCTGCAAGAATAGATGGCGCAGGATTTTTTAAAATATTTTTCAAAATCTTATTACCTATATCGGCGCCAATTATAGTTGTAACTGTAATTTGGCAATTTACCCAAATATGGAATGATTTTTTATTTGGATCTACTTTTTCATTTGGTGAAGCTGCACCAATCCAGGTAGCTTTGAATAATATGGTTTTATCAAGCACTAGTGTAAAAGAATACAATGTTGATATGGCTTCAGCAATTATTGCTGGTATTCCCACGCTTATTGTTTATGTATTAGCTGGAAAATATTTTATAAGAGGGTTAACTTCAGGTGCAGTGAAGGGATAAAATGATAACACTAAAAGTAAAAGATCTTTCAAAAAATTTTGGTAGCACAGAAGTATTAAAAAAAATCAATCTAGAGATTGAAGAAGGAAATTTTTTAGTTCTTTTAGGACCATCAGGATGTGGAAAATCTACTTTATTAAATATAATAGCTGGTTTGGAAACAATCGATGAGGGAACTGTTTTTATCGATGATTATAATGTAAGTGAAGTTGAACCAAAAGATAGAAACATCGCCATGGTTTTTCAATCCTATGCATTGTATCCATCTATGAATGTAAAAGAAAATATGGTTTTTGGTCTTAAACAATCTAAAACATCAAAAGAAAAGATTGAAGAACAACTTAAAAAGGTTTCTAATTTTTTGCATGTTGATGAATTATTAAATCGCAAACCTTCACAATTATCAGGTGGACAAAGACAACGTGTTGCAATAGGAAGAGCTTTGGTTAGAGAACCTAGAATTTTTTTATTTGATGAACCATTATCAAACTTAGATGCAAAACTAAGAGTTGAAATGAGAAGAGAAATAAAAAAACTTCATCAAAAATTAAAAACAACAGTAGTTTATGTTACACATGATCAAACTGAGGCAATGAGCTTAGGAACAAATATAGCTATAATGAACCATGGTGTTATTCAACAATATGATACTCCAGAAAATATTTATAATAGGCCAAATAATACCTTCGTTGCTGACTTTATTGGGTCTCCAGCAATGAATTTGATAAGTGGTCAATTGGTCAAAGACGGTAATAATACTTCATTTATCCCTGAAGATTCAAATCAATCGAATAATATTTCTATAAAAAATTATAATTTTATAAAACCGCTTGATGGAAGCGGTACTGATGTTTTATTTGGAATTAGACCAGAACATATACATTATAAAAAAGCAAACGATACTGATTATGAAATTAATTTAAGAGCTGATTTAAACGAGTATATTGGGCACGAACAAATTGCAACTTTTAATTATTACAACCAAGAGGTTTTAGGTAAATTTCCCTCAACTGTAAAAATTGAAACGAATAAAGAGATGAAATTATTTTTTGATTTAAATCAAATTTCTATTTTTGATAAAAAAACAAATAACAGGATATAAATGAGTGCAAAATATTATGATCTAGAAAATAAAAGAATTTTTGTCACTGGCGGAGGATCAGGAATAGGAGCATCTATCGTAGAACATTTTTGTGAACAAAACTCAGAGGTTTATTTTATAGATATTAATGTAAAAGAATCTAATAAACTAATTTCAGATATTAAAAATAAAAATTATAAAATTCCTATTTTTATTGAATGTGATCTTTTAAATATTAAAAAACTACAAGATACAATATCAAAAATTATTTCAGAGAAAGGCCCAATCAACATATTAATTAACAATGCAGCAAATGATGAAAGACATGCAATTGATGATGTTACGGAAGAATATTGGAATGAAAGAATGAATATCAATCTTAGACATTACTTTTTTACTGTTCAATCAGTAAAAAAATCAATGGTTAAAAATAATGGTGGAGCTATAGTTAATATTGGGTCAGCATCTTGGATGATTGGACAAGGAGGAATGGCAGCTTATACTGCGGCTAAATCTGGTGTTGTAGGACTTACAAGGTCTTTTGCCAGAGATTTAGGTGAACATAATATAAGGGTGAATTCTGTAGTTCCAGGATGGACTATGACTGAAAGACAAATTCAAAAATGGCTAACACCAGAATCTGAAAAAGATTTAATGAAGAATCAATGTTTAAAACATAAATTGATGCCTTCAGATATAGCAAAAGCTGTGTTATTTTTTTCTTCTGACCAATCGTCAGGGTGTACCAATCAATCTTATGTTGTTGATAAAGGCTGGTTTTAATTAGTTAAAATATTTTATGAAAAAACTAGAAAATAAAAATATTATTGTAACAGCAGCAGGTCAAGGAATAGGTAGAGCTACAGCGATAGCTTATTCTAAAGAAGGTGCAAATGTAATAGCAACAGATATAAATGAAAAAACCTTAAAATCTCTCAGTAATGAATTTCCAAATATAAAAGTAAATATTTTAGATTCTACAAAAAATAATGATATTAAAGATTTTTTTTCAAAGATTGATAAAGTAGATGTTTTGTTTAATGCTGTTGGATATGTTCATCATGGAACAATAATAGAATGTGATGAAAATGACTGGGATTTTTCCTTCGATGTAAATGTCAAATCGATGTATTTTATGATAAAAGAAACACTTCCAAAGATGATTAAACAAAACAAAGGAAATATAATTAATATGTCATCAATAGCTTCAAGTTTAAGAGGCCTACCAAATAGATTTGTATATGGAACTACAAAAGCAGCTATTGTTGGCTTAACAAAATCGATAGCGGCTGATTTTATTAAAAATAATATAAGATGTAATGTTATTGCGCCAGGAACAGTTCATACACCTTCATGGGAAGAAAGAGTTGCTGCTGCTCCTGATCCAGCAAAAGCAAAAAAAGATTTTATAGCTAGACAACCAATGGGAAGACTTGGTAGAGCTGATGAAATTGCAGCTTTAGCTGTTTATTTAGCTAGCAATGAGTCAGATTTTGTAACAGGGGTAGTTCATTCAATTGATGGAGGAATGAGCATTTAGTATAAGGAGAAAAATGAAATTATTAAGAATAGGTAATAAAGCAAAAGAAAAACCATGTGCTTTAGATGCAAATGGTAAAATTAGAGACTTAAGCTCTGTAATAAAAGATTTAACGCCAGATAATTTAAACCATTCAACTATAGAAAAATTGAAAAGTTTAGATTTAACAAAACTTCCTGAACTTTCAAACAGTGAAAGAATTGGAGCTTGTATTAGTAATCCAGGTAAATTTGTTGCGATAGGATTAAATTATTCAGATCATGCTGAAGAAACAGGTGCAAAAGTTCCATCAGAACCAATTGTATTTATGAAAGCTACAAGTTGTATTAGTGGACCGAACGATGATATTGAAATTACATCTTATTCAAAAAAGTTAGATTGGGAAGTAGAGCTAGGTATTGTTATTGGAAAAGAGGCTAAAAATATCTCAGAAAAAGATTCTAGTAATTATATACTTGGATATTGTCTTGTTAACGATATTAGTGAAAGAGAGTGGCAAATAGAAAAAATGGGGCAGTGGGTTAAAGGAAAATCTCATGATACATTTGGACCAATAGGACCTTATTTTGTCACACCTGATGAAATCAAAGATGTAAATAATCTAAATTTAAGTTTAGATGTAAATGGAAAAAGGATGCAAACAGGCAACACAAATAAAATGATATTTAATGTTTACTATATTGTAGCTTATCTAAGTAAATATATGTCATTACAAGCAGGTGATATAATTACAACTGGCACACCTCCAGGCGTTGGCATGGGAAAAAAACCTCAAGTATTTTTAAAAAATGGAGATACATTAAGATTATCAGTTGATAATCTTGGAGAACAAAACTCAAAAGTAGTTTTAATATAAGTTGAAAATAATAACTTCAAAACCAGAATGTATTTGGAAATCAAAAACTTTACTGGGCGAAGGTACACTTTGGGTAAAGTCACTTAATTCTATTTTTTTTGTAGATATAAAAAAAAAGAAAATTTTTATTTTAAATACAAAAAATAATAAAAAAAAAATTATTAGAGTTAACAAAGAAATTGGTTTTTTATCTCACATAAGAAAAAATATTTTCATACTTGGTTTAAAAGGTGAGCTTAGAATTGTAAATCTAAAGACTAAAAAAAAAATTAAATCCATTTTAATAGAAAAAAACAAACCTCTAAATAGACTAAATGATGGCAAAACCGATCCACGAGGAAGGTTATGGTTTGGATCTATGGACAATTTGGAGAGAAATATTGAAAGTGGTTCTTTATATTGTTTAGACAATAATTATAAATTAACCAAAGTAGACGGCAAATATATGATTACAAATGGACCTGCATTCATTGATGAAAAAAATTTTTTTCATACTGATTCTAAAAAAAAAATAATTTATAAAATTAAAATTGATGACAATTTAAATTTAAAAAGAAAAAAAATATTTAAAAAGTTTTCTAAATCTGATGGATCGCCTGATGGAATGACAATCGATAAATTAAAAAATTTATGGGTTTGCCACTTTGGTGGAGCTTGTATTTCGGTATTTAATAAAAATGGAAAAAAAATTCACAAGATTAAATTACCAGCAAAAAATATAACTAATTGCACGTTTGGAGGTTATAAAAATAGTGATCTATATATAACTTCTGCTTTAAAAGGGTTAAAAAGATTAGATATAAAAAAATATAACCTATCAGGCTCTTTATTTAAGGTTAAAACTAATAGTAAAGGCAATATTTCTAAATCTTTCGGTACATTATAATGTTTGAGTTTAGATTGAAAGCAACAAATGTCAGATAAATCTTTATCACAAGAAAAAATAAATAATCTAATTCTTTTATATAAAAAAGGTTTAATTAAAGAAGCATTGATCGAAGCAGAGCAACTTATTGAGAATAATCCAAATTCCTTTTTCTTACATAATATTTATGGCATGATTAATATGAATTTTAAAAAGTGGAATAAATCTATTAAGTCTTTTTCAATGGCAATAAAAATTAAACAAGACTATGCAGAGGCACATAATAACTTAGGTGTAGCATTAAATAACTTAGCTCATATGGAAAAAGCTATAGAAAGTTATTCAAATGCAATTAAATTTAAACCTAATTATGCGAATGCACATAACAATCTTGGTAGTGTTTATAATGATTTAGGAAGATGGGAAGAAGCACTGGAGAGTTATTCCAAAGCCTTAGAATACAATCCCGAACATAGCGAAGCTTACGAAAATCTTATTAAACTTTTAACTTTTTATAAACCTAAAAAGGTTAATTCGAACTCAATTGTAATGGCAAATCAAGAACTACAAAATATTAAATACAATTATAACCCAAATAAAAAAATAGCTGATAATGAGATTTCTAATTTTTTTAAAAAATGCAATAAAATTATTTTAAAAAATAAAAATAAAATAAGTTTTAATCGATCACAAATTTATAGAAGAAACTCTATTGATTTAAATTGTAACAGACATTTAGAAGTTTTTAATAATTATAATGCAATACCAGAATACTGTTTTGGATGTTACAAAGTACAAGTAGAACCAAAAACGATAATAGAATTATTTAAACTTTATTTTGTTTTTGACCAACTACAACTTCCACTAAATAATTCTAGAAAATGCTTGGTCGAGTTAAGACCAAAAATTTCAGGTACTTATAAAGGACTTATTTATTGTTTTAATTTAGATGAAGCTAACAAAATTTTTATAATTTTAAAAAATATATTAAAAAAAACAATAAATGATGAAATTCAAATAAAAATAAGAAGAGGATGTTCAGAATTTGCAATCTCTTATCCTGATTATAAAGAAATCAATCAAAATGGGGACCAATTAATGAAGTATAATGATAAATGGCGTGAAAAAGAGAAAATTATCGATGAGAAATTATTAAATGAGACTCATCGAAAAAAGAAAAAAGTTGTTAAAGATAATCTTATAGGAGTTACATTGAGCGACGTTTTGATTATGTATAATTGGTTAAATTATGCTAAAGCTGTTGGAGATAATAATTATCAAAAAATAAGCAAAGATATATTAAAATCGATTTATATGGAAAATGAACTATCTAAACAATTAGACATTCGTTGCAAAGAATTTTTATCTATACATTAATATAAATTGTATGTCGTCAAAATATGATTGAACTATTTATAGCTTTTGGAGCTGGTCTAATAAGTTTTTTATCACCTTGTGTTTTGCCTTTAATACCAGGCTATATAGCGTATATATCAGGAAGCTCCTTTAATGAATTATTAGAAAATAAAAATATTAATTTATTACCAATTATTTTATTCACATTTGGATTTTCCATTGTTTTCATTATTTTTGGAGCTACTGCAACATTTCTTGGACAATTACTTTTAAGTAACTCTTCAGAGCTAAGAATTATTGCTGGTGCTATTATTATTATCTTTTCTCTTCATATACTTGGAATTATTAAATTAAATTTTCTTAATTATGAAAAAAGAATTCACACAAGCAACAGCAAGGGTACCGTAGGTTCAATACTTGTTGGTATGGCATTTGGTTTTGGTTGGACACCTTGTATAGGTCCCATACTAGGATCTATTCTAGCATTAGCATCTACTGAAGAAAGCATAAATCGAGGAATTTTATTGTTGTTTTTTTATTCTTTAGGACTTGCAATACCATTCATTTTATCTGGATATTTAATTCAAAAGTTTTTGATATTTTCAAAAAATTTTAAAAAGAATGTAAATATAGTTTCAAAGATAGGCGGAGTAATATTGCTCACAACAGGAATTTTGATAATTACTAATAAACTGCAGTCACTTGGATATTATATTTTAAATATCTTTCCATTTTTGCAAAATTTCGGTTAATAATAATTATTTAATAAAATGAAAAATCAAAGCTTACTCCAGAAAAAATTATTAGAAAAAATTTTTGTATATACTGCAGAAACAACTCCACCAGACGCATCTAACAAAGAAACATTATTAAAAAATGTGATGCCATTAAAAGATGTGGCCGACGCAGTTAATGTTACAGATAGTCCTGGAGCAAAAGCACATATGTCATCATTAACAGCTGCAATTATTCTTGCTCAGAATGGTATAGATCCAATATTACAATTAACTGTAAGAGACAGAAACCGTTTAGCTCTACAGGGAGATTTAATAGGAGCATCAGCTTTGGGTGTAAATAATATACTTTGTTTAAAAGGAGACGATCCAAAAAGTGGTGATCAACCAGAAACTAAAGCTGTAAATGATATTGATAGTTTAACTTTGGTTTCTATTGCAAATATGATGCGTAAAGAGAAAAAATTTCCATCAGGTAGA
>CACJXT010000002.1 GCA_902597425.1 uncultured Pelagibacteraceae bacterium
TCTTGGTTCAGGCTCCTGTCCTTCAAATCTACTTCTGCTTCTTGCATCAATAACTATAAATTCTTTTTTTATTATATTTTCATCAATTTGTTTTTTATTTTTTACACGATCAATATTTTCATGAGTTTGGTAACTATTTACTTGTTCCATTTTTTCTATTTTTTTTGTTATAGGTTTTTTTTCTTTGAGCCATTTTTGTAAACCTCCGTCTAGTACAGAAACTTTTTCATGTCCAAAGTATTTTAAAGAAAACCATAATCTGCATGAGCTGTAAACATCACTAAAGTCATAAACAATTATATGATCGGTATTTTTAATACCAAAGGACCACATCATACGAGTCCAATAATCTGAATTAGGAAGCATATGAGGCACAAGTGTATCTTTGTCACTATGTTCTTCAATATTCCAAAAGATTGCTCCAGGAATATGTTTGTCTAAATATTCTTTTTCAGCATTTCTTTTTGAATTTGGCATATGCCAGCTAGCATCAAAAATCTTAACCTTACTTAAATTATTATTAAGCCATTCAGTTGAAACTAAATTCATATTATGATTTTTTTTGAAAGTACTTTTGGTGATATTCTTCTGCTTTACAATAGTTTTTTTCTTTAGAAATTTTTGTAACAACTTTACCATTTAGTTTTTGATTAACTTCATTTAATACTCTTTCTGCAATATTTTTCTCTTCGTCAGTATTATAAAATATTTCTGAACGGTATTGATATCCTGTATTAGGTCCTTGACGATTTGCTGTAGTAGGGTCATGAAATTTGAAAAATAATCTAGTAATTTCTTCGTATGTAATTATTTTTGGATCAAATTCTACTTTTACAACTTCTACATGCTCAGTATCACCACCACAAACTTCTTTGTAATTTACTTTTGGAGTTTTGCCTCCACAGTAGCCACATTCAGTTGAAGTAATTCCTGGGATATTTTCATATTTAGTTTCGTCCCAAAAACAGCCAATGCCTCCTATAAATTTTTGCATAATATTTTAAAATTTAGTGATAAATATAATTCAAAATATCAAAATGATCAAAAATCAAAATCACTTAGGAGCAATTTATATGATCATAAGTGTTCTTTTTTTTTCATTAATGGATATTTTAATTAAAATTACTGATGAATATGATGTAGGCCAAACCATGTTTTTTAGAGCGTTTTTTGGTTTGATACCAATATATTTTTTAATTCCAAAAAAAAGAATTAAAGATTTTTATAAAACAAAAAATATTGCTCTGCACTTTTACAGATCTTTTTTTGGAGCAATTGCAATGTCGGCTATTTTTGTTGGATTAAGAAATTTACAACTAGCTGAAGTTACTGCAATGGCTTTTAGCGCGCCTTTATGGGTAGTTCTTTTTAGTATTTTTTTTTTGAATGAAAAAATAAAATTAAAAAGATGGATTGCAGTTGGTCTTGGGTTTATTGGTGTAATTATAATTTCAAAACCTGGTTTTGATAATTTAAATTTTTATTATATTTATCCAATAATATTTTGCCTAGGTTTTGCTGGAGTTTCTATAATTATCAGAAAATTAACTCTTGCTGGAGAGCCTGTTTGGTTAATAGCCTTTTATTTTAGTGTAGTTAGTGGATTTGGTGGTTTGTTAACTCTTCCATTTGGAAGATGGACAATGCCTAACACATATGATTTTATTTTATTGATTTTAATTGGATTGTTAGGAAGTATTGCTAATTTACTTTTAACTCAATCATACAAACTTGCAGAAGTCACTTTAACTACTCCCTTAAAATATCTTTCTCTTGTTTTTGCAATAATAATTGGATTTTATTTTTTTAATGAAATTCCTACTATTTACACGTTATCAGGAGCAGCATTAATTGTTATTTCTTCAGCAATTATTTTCTTTAGAGAAAGTCAATTAAAAAAACCTATTACTTTACCTAGACAACAATGAAGAAACCTCCTGCTTACTGGAATAAGGCAAAGAGAATACTGTCAAAAAGAGACCCTGTATTAAAAAAAATTATTATTAAATTTAACAAAGGTTATTTAACTAGCAGAAAGGATCCTTTTTTTTCATTGTGTAGAACAATAATAGGACAGCAAATATCTACGAAAGCAGCGGATTCAATTTGGTTAAAATTTGAAATGAAATGTAAAAAAAAAATAGTTCCTAAAGCAGTACTAAAATTAACTTCACGTAGCTTAAAAAGTGCAGGTTTATCACATCAAAAAATAACTTACTTAAAAAATATTGCTAAAAACTTTAAAAATAAATCTTTTAACGTTAGAGATTTAAAAAAAATGGATGATCAATTGGCAATTGATTACATAACGCAATTAAAAGGACTGGGTATTTGGAGTGCTCAAATGTTTTTAATGTTTAATTTAAATAGACCAGATATTTTTCCAACTAAAGATATAGGATTAATTAGAGCTATATCAAAAAATTATAAAACTTCTTATCCACCCAGCGAAAGATTTTTAAATAAAATTTCAAAAAAACATTCAGGTTATAGAAGTGTTTTTACTTGGTATATGTGGAGAAGTATTGATCCAGTTGATGTAGAATATTAATTAAGGCTTTATATCTAGTCATCATTAAAGCCTTCAATAATTTGTAAATTTCTCTCAGTGGTATTTTTTGCTAGTGCCCATCCTTCTTGATATTCTTTTGAATCATGACATTTCATGGCTTTTTCATAACTAGGAAATTCCCAAATTACTGTTCTTGTAAAATCATCTCCTTCTAATCGTTTATACTTTCCTCCTCTGACCAATGGTTTTCCTCCATAACTTTTAATAATTGGAGTTACTTTAGCAGCGTAATTTTTTAAATTATCTACGCTGTCAATTTTTTTATATAAAGCTATCCAATATCCTTTCATATTAATCTATCCATTCTTTAAAATTAATTTTATTTTTTTGAATATAAATTGGCAATTTACTAAATTCAAATTTTTCAAGTTTTGCGCCAGTGCCAATTTTGTTTATTCTCTTATCTACTTTAAGATCGTAAATTGCCTGTTTATTTTTTATTATTTCGTCTATTTCATTAGTTGTTAAAGGTTCTAAATCAAATTCTCGGTGATGAAGATAAGACTTTAACTTATATTCAATTTCTTTAGCTGTTTTAATATTTGAAAAATGCCAACCACCATCTTCTATAATTTTAACATTACTATATTTTTTATCAGAAAAAAAAGTATCTAACCTAAAAGCTGAATATTTACGATCTTTAATGTTTCTAAGCCATTGTGGATTAATCAAATCTTTTTTTTTACATCCTTTTGTTCCAGTCCATTTCAAATTTGGCATGTGTAAATTAAATTTGTAATAAAACATATTTTGTTTAAACAAAAAAATTTTTTGATTAATTTTATTGAAATTTATTTCTGTTAAATTTGGAATTTCGTCTACATCAGATACTAAAATTATATCATCATCTTTTGCATTCATTAATCCTTCTTGAATCAAATTTCTTTGACCATTTTCTCTGCGAGCTGCATTTAAAATATATTTTCCTGATGTTTCACTTTCATTGTCTTCAGGTTTTACTATTTCAATGTGAGCTGGTTCTTTATCATAAACTAGATATATAATTTTATCTTTATATTTTTTAAATTTTTCATGATTGAATTTTAATTCTCGCTTTTCACCCCTATGAGTAAATTTACTTTCAACTATTACGAAATAGTCAACAAAATCATTCAATGTATTTAATCTGACATCAAGAACAATTTCTTCATCAAAGTACATTGAGCAGTCAAAAATTTTCATATTTAGTTATTGTTAATTTGTTTTAAACGTAAAGACGCAATTTTTTTTACCTGAATTATTGCTTCATTAAATTCTGTATTTTTATTATTTTTTATCCTTTTTTTAAAATTATCTAAAATTTCAGATTTATTTTTTCCTGCAACAGCAATAATGAAAGGGAAATCAAATTTTTTTTTATAATCTTTATTTAATTTTACAAATTCTTCAAGCTCTTCTTTTGTACATTTATTAAGTTCAGCATTACTTTGTTCTTTTTTAGAGTCATTTGTCATTATTTTTTCTACAGCTAATTCAGGATGAGAATTTAAAATTTTTAAATGATTTTCTTTTTTTTCATTTTCAAAAATATTTAAAAATCTTTCGGTTAATTTATCAAAATTTTCAAAAGGCTTAAAGCCAAAAGCTTTTTCGGCTATCCAAGTTGTTTTTTCAAAAACATTTCCAAAAACAGATATAAAATCAGATTTGCTTAATTTATTAACTTTATCTACCGAATCCATTTATGATTTTTTCTTATCTTAGTTTTAATATTTTAATTATGCAATTATTGTATAATATATAAATAACTATTATGACAAAATTAACTACACATGTATTAGATGTTTATTCAGGCAAACCAGGCAAGGGCATTAAAGTTGATCTATATTATATTAACAATAATAAAAGGGAAAAGTTAAACAGTGTTATACTAAATGATGACGGTAGAACTGAAAAAGCTTTGATTGAAGGCGTAAATTTTAAAGAGGGCAAATACGAACTTGTTTTTTTTGTTGGAGATTATTTTAAAAAAATAACTGAAACACCCAAAATTCCATTTTTAGATGATGTAGTTATAAAATTTGGAATATATAATGCCAAAGAGCATTATCATGTACCTTTGCTTGTTTCACCTTGGAGTTATTCTACTTACAGAGGAAGTTAAATGACTTCCGATATAGTAAAGTTTGTTTATCAAAATAAAATTTGTGAAATTAAAAACCCAGATCCAAATGAAACTTTACTTAATTATGTTAGAGCAAAACTAAAGAAGACAGGAACAAAAGAAGGATGTGCAGAAGGAGGTTGTGGTGCCTGCACTGTAGTGGTGGGCGAACTAATAAAAAATAATATTAGTTACAAGGCTATAAATTCTTGTATAGCCTTTGTTCCGAGTTTAGAGGGTAAACAACTTATATTAGTTGAAGACCTAACTTTTAAAGGTGAACTACATCCAGTTCAAAAAGCAATGGTTAATTATCATGGGTCACAATGTGGTTTTTGTACTCCAGGATTTGTAATGTCTTTGTTTGCAATGTACAAAAACTTTTATTCATACAAAGAAGAAACTATTAAAGATTCAATTCAGGGAAATCTTTGTCGTTGTACCGGATACAAGCCAATCGTTGAAGCTGCTAGAAGTTTAAATAGCGATAACAAAAATGACTTTTTTAGAAAAGATAAAACAATTACCTTAAGTCTTTTAAAAAAAATAAAAAAAAGAAGTATTAAAATAATTCACAATAATAAAAAATATTTTGCACCAAAATCAGTTAATGAATTAAATAAAATTCTTAGATCAGAACCAGGCTCCAAATTAATAAGTGGTGGTACTGATGTATCTTTAATAGTTACAAAAGAAAGAAAAGATATAAATTCTTTAATTTATTTAAATTCAATTGCTGAACTAGATTATATAAAAGAAAATAATAAATATATTGAAGTAGGAGCCTCAACACCCTTAATAAAATTTGAATCTTTTGCAAAAAAATATTTTCCAGATTTTTCTCAAATTTTAAAAAGATATGGATCAGTTCAGATTAGGAATGTGTGTACGATTGCCGGAAATATAGCAACTGCAAGTCCAATTGGGGATACACTTCCATTATTGTTGGCACTCGATTCTAAAATTATAGTTAAAGGTAAAAATAAAACAAAAATATTGTCAATAAACGGTTTTTTTACAAATTATCGTAAAACAAGACTAAAAAAAGGCCAGTTTATTCACTCAATAAGAATTCCATTTTTAAAAAAAAATATATTTAAAGCTTATAAAATATCAAAAAGAATTGATGATGATATTTCCTCTGTTTGTGCTTCTTTTAATATGGAAATTAATAAAAATAAAATAAAGAAAATAAGAATAGCTTATGGTGGAATGTCTAATATCCCCAAGAGAGCTTTTAACTGTGAAAAAATATTTGTTAATTCTTTTTTGTCTGAAAAGATAATTAGTAAAGCAAAAAGATTATTAGAAAAAGATTTTAAGCCTATTACAGACGCTAGAGCTACAAAAAAATACCGTATGGAAGTAGCAAAAAACCTATTAGAGAAATGTTTTTTAGAAGTTAAGCAAAAAAAGTCAATAAGGATAAATGTGTAATATGAATGAAAGTTCTTTTATCGAGCAAGTTAGACCACATGAAAGTGGATCTAAACATGTTAGTGGATACGCTAATTATATAGATGATATTGTTGAACCTCAAGGAACATTGCATGGAGCAATTGGATATAGCAAAAAAGCTCATGCATTAATTTCAAAGTTAAATTTAAATGAAGTATGGAAAAGTGAAGGAGTTGTTTCAGTAGTTACTTACAAAGATATTCCGGGACGTAATGATGTAGGTCCCGTATATGATGGTGATCCTATTTTTCCAAAAAAAGTAGAATATTTTGGACAGCCATTATTTGCTGTTGCTGCAAAAACAACAGAGCTTGCAAGGAAAGCAGTTTTAAAGGCTAAAATTACTTATAAGATTTTGAAACCGATTATTGATGCGAAAGAAGCACTAAGAAAAAAACTTTTTGTTTTAAAAGGGAGGAAAATAAAGAGAGGAAATCCTTTAAAAAAAATTAAAAAAGCAAAAAATTATTTAAAAAATTCTTTTTCATTAGGTAGTCAGGAACATTTTTATTTAGAAGGACAGATTGCATTTGTTATTCCTCAAGAAGATAATGATTTTAAAGTTTATTCAAGTACACAGCATCCAAGCGAAACTCAACAGATTATTGCTAAGATGCTTAATCAAAAAAATAATTCTATAAATGTTGAAGTAAGAAGACTTGGTGGGGGATTTGGTGGCAAAGAAACTCAAAGTTTTATATTTGCAGCGATATGTACTTTATTATCAAAAAAAACAAAACGACCAGTTAAACTTAAAATGGATAGAGATGATGACATCATAATAACTGGCAAAAGACATGATTTTTATTCTGACTATGAAGTAGGATTTAATGATAAAGGAATTATAGAAGGTGTAAAAATAAAATTACTATCAAGATGTGGAATTTCTCCAGATTTATCAGGTGCAATTAATTCTAGAGCTTTATTACATATTGATAACGCCTATTATCTTTCAGATGTAATGGTAGAAAATCATCTTTGTAAAACTAATACATCTTCTTCTACTGCGTTTAGAGGTTTTGGTGGAAATCAAGGAATGATGATTATAGAAAATATTATTGATAATATTGCTAGTTATTTAAAAAAAGATCCTGCAACAATAAGAAAAAATAATTTTTACCAAAAAAATAGAAAAAATATCACTCACTATGGTATGAAAATTGAAGATAATGTAATTAACGAAATTTTTAATAAATTAATTAAGTCTTCAGACTATAAAAAAAGAAAAAAAAATATAAAAAAATTTAATACAAAAAATAAATACTTAAAAAAAGGAATAGCAATTACTCCTGTAAAATTTGGCATTTCATTTACCACTACTCACCTTAATCAAGCTGGAGCTTTAGTACATATTTATTATGCAGATGGAAGTGTTCATGTATCAACTGGAGCAATTGAAATGGGACAGGGTACATATACTAAAATTGCACAATTAGTAGCAAATGAGTTTGGTTTAAATTTTAATAATATTAAGGTTTCTTCTACTCGTACAGATAAAATACCTAATACTTCAGCTTCAGCAGCAAGCTCTACTACAGATCTTAATGGTGCTGCAGCAATTAATGCAGTAAACAAAATAAAACAAAACCTAGCTTCATATGTAAAACAAAAATATGGATTAAAAAATGATAAAGCTATTTATAAAAATGGGTATGTTAATTTTAGAGGAACAAAATTTAAATTTAAATCATTAGTTAAAGAGGCTTATCTTAATAGGGTTTCTTTGTCATCTTCTGGATTTTATTCAACTCCAAAAATACACTTTAATGATAAAAATTTTACTGGAAGACCTTTTCTTTACTTTTGTTATGGAGCAGCAGTTTCTGAAGTTTTGATTGATACTTTAACTGGTGAAAATAAAATTTTGCGTGTAGATATACTTCATGATCATGGTAAAGCAATTAATCCTGCAATTGAAAAAGGACAAATCGAAGGAGGATTTGTGCAAGGAGCAGGTTGGCTAACCATAGAAGAATTAAATTGGAAATCAAATGGAGAGCTTACCACGCACTCACCATCTACTTATAAAATACCAGCGGTAAGTGATATGCCAGAAAAATTTAACGTAAAAATTTTTAAAAATACAAATAGAGAAAATGTAGTAAATAAATCTAAAACAACTGGCGAACCACCTTTAATGTTGGGAATGTCGGTTTTCTTCGCAATTAAAGATGCAATTGCATCTGTAGGAAATTATAAAATTATTCCAATAATTAATGCTCCAGCTACTCCTGAGGCAATTTTGTTAAGCATAAAAAATTTAAAGGAAAAATCATGAAAAATAAATTTATGCAAAGAGCAATAGAACTTTCTATAGAAAGTATTAATAGCGGAGGAGGTCCATTTGGATCTGTAATTGTTAAAGATGATAAAATTATTTCAGAAGGGATGAATAGAGTGACAGTTAATAACGATCCAACAGCACATGGTGAAATAACTGCTATTAGGCAAGCATGTAAAAAATTAGGTACATTTGATTTAAGCGGTTATGAACTTTATTCAAATTGTGAACCATGTCCAATGTGTTTGTCAGCAATTTATTGGTCCCATATTGAAAAAGTTTATTATGCTAATACGAGAGATGATGCTCATAATATTGATTTTTTAGACCCAATTATTTACGCCGAACTTCAAAAAAATAGTAAAGAAAGAAAAATTCCAACGATTCAAATAATGAGAGAAGAAGGTTTAAAGGCTTTTGAAATTTGGGATAAAAAAACTGACAAAATAAAATATTAAAAATGGATTTTTTACCTTACACACTCAAGTGGCTAGAGTTAATTTTAAGATGGAGTCATGTATTATTTTCAATTTTATGGGTTGGTAATAGTTTTCTATTTAATTATTTAGATAATAAGCTTAATAAAAATATTTCGAGTGAAGATATCGATGGAGAGGGTTATTTAATGCACTCAGGATACTACTACAAATTAACTAGACTAAAAAAATCCCCACCTATTCAGTATCTTGCTAACTTAGTAATCTTTAAATGGCAAAGTTACCTAACATTTATAACGGGAATTCTTCTGTTAATAATAATTTATTATTACAATTCTGGAATATTAATGGTTGATAAAAAAGTTCTACAAATATCACCGATTTATGCAATTTTAATATCAGTATTATCTCTTATAGTTTCTTGGTTTATTTATGATTTTTTGTGCAAGTCTAAATTAATAAATAACAATATTTTGTTCTCATTAATCATTTTTATTTTGTTAACCATGATATCTTTTATTTTTACAAAAATATTTGGCCCAAAATTTGCATTTCTAAGTGTGGGTTTGATTATTGCTACAAACATGTTTGGAAATGTTTTTACAGTTATCATTCCAAATCAAATGAACATAATTAATAGCAGTAAAAGAAATGAAAAATTTGATTTAAGCTTATCTTTGACTGCAAAACAAAGATCAATCCACAATAATTATTCTACATTTTTAGTATTATTTATTATGCTATCTGGTCACTATAGTTTTATAGTTTATCACAAATATAACTGGTTAATTTTATCTTTAGTTGCATTAATATCAGTAGCAGCAAGACATTATTTTAATTTAAGAGGAAGAAACATTCACAGGTTGTATATTTTAATTAGTTCAATTTTATCTTTAATTGTTCTTGCAGTTTTGCTTTTAATTTTCAAAAATTAATATTATAGAAATATATGGCTGAAAAATTAATTGTAAGTTGGGAAGAATACAATCAAACTGTAGAGAAGCTTGCGGTCCAAATAGATGAAAGTGGATATAAACCAACAATATTAATAGGAATAATGCGTGGAGCTGCTCCTATGATTGATGTATTGAGCAGAGTATTTAAAATCAAATGTGCTTATTTAGCTGTAGAGTCGTATAGTGGAAAAGGAGTTGAAGATGAACAAGGAGATATTGTTTTTTCAAGAGAGATGAGTTCAATAGCACCAAATATGGGTGGAAAAATTCTATTATGTGATGATTTATCGGATACAGGTATTACTTTTAATAAAAGTATAGATTGGTTAAAAAAATATGAACCCATAAAAGATAAAATTGAAGATATAAAAACAGCAACATTATGGAAAAAAAATAAGTCGACTTTTGTGCCAGATTATTGTGCGGTAAAATTACCTGATAATCCTTGGATTGTTCAACCATTTGAAGTTTACGAGGAAATTAGAATCGAAGATATAAAAAAGAAACACAAAAAATAAAAAAAAGGGCCAGATAAATTCTGGCCCTTTTTATAAAAAGTTTAATTTTTTAAGCTACCCAAAAACTCACTACACTCGCTATAGCTATTACCCAAATCGCAGGGCTAGTACTATCGATTTTTCCTGTGCAGATTTTAATAGCCGCATAAGAAATAAATGCTAGTGCAATTCCATGAGAAATTGAATATGTAAATGGCATTGCTATCATAGCAAGTACAGCAGGTCCTGATTCTGCAATATCATCCCATTCAATATCTACAATGTTACGAACAAATAGAGTTGCAATATAAATCAAAGCAGCTCCATCTATTTCTTTTGGAAGACTTGTCGCTAATGGTGAAAAGAATAGACAAGCCAAGAATAAAACTCCTATAGTAAGAGAAGTCATTCCTGTTCGTCCACCAGCTTTTACTCCGGCTGCACTTTCAACATATGTAGTAACCGTTGAAGTACCCATTACGGCACCTGCAACAGTAGAAACGCTGTCTGAAAGCATAGCTTTATCAATGTCTTGGATTTTTCCATCTTTTCCAATTTTACCAGAGACATTCGCAACACTTGTTAAAGTTCCTGCAGTATCAAAAAAGTCAATGAAGAACAGAGTAAAAATTACTGTTACCATTGAAGCTGATAATGCAGCACCCAAGTCGAACGTCATCAAGTGTGTCATTGGTGGAGGAGCGGACATAACACCATTAAATTTACCTAGTCCAGTAATCCAAGCAATTGCACTAAAGGCAACAATTCCAATAATTATATTTCCTTTAATTTTCATTTTCTCCATTACGATCATTGATATAAACGCACCAGCACCTAAAAGAAGTAAAGGATTACTCAAATCACCTAATGTGACAAGAGTGACTGGATGATCTGCAGTCAATCCCATAATTTCAAAACCAATTACTCCTAAAAATAAACCTATACCTGCCCCAATTCCAAGTTTTAAACTTTTTGGAATAGAGTTTATTAACCATGCTCTTATAGGCGTTAATGAAATTATTAAGAAGACTACGCCGGCTACTAATACAGCACCAAGCGCTTCAGCTGGTGTATAGTTCATACCCAAACAAACACCATATGCAATGAATGCGTTTATTCCCATTCCTGGTGCAAGGCCTACTGGCCAAGTTTTAGCGTAAAACGCAGCTATAAAACAAGCCAATGCAGTTGCAAGAGCTGTTGCTGTGAAAACTCCACCAAAATCAAACCCGCCATCAGCGAGTATTACAGGATTTAAGAACATGATGTATGCCATGGTAAGAAACGTCGATACCCCAGCAACTACTTCCGTCTGAAAATCCGTTTTATGTTTTTTATAATCAAAGTATTTATCTAACATTTGACCTCCAAGTTAATTGGAATTTATTTGATTCTATTGATAAAATCTCTTTAAATTTAAGAGTTATTAGTTTTTTCTCAATAAATTGAATTTTTTTTACAACTAGAAAGTTAATATTTGAAACTTTGATTAAATGATACAATTTATTATCTAAATTATAAATGAAATTTTTTTTAATAATAAATTTATTTGTTGTAGTAATTTTTATTTCAGGATGTCAAACAATTAAAAAAAAATCTGATAAAATTGTTGAAAAAGAGAATGCAAAATTAAGCCAATATATTGGAAAAACATCTGGTGAGTTACAGGCGAATCTTGGCAAAGCTGATGAAGATTTCAGAAATGAAAAAGGAAACTTTGTGCTTATTTATAAAACAAAAAAATATGGAATTCCTTGTGAAAGAAAATTTGAAGTAGATTCTAAATCAATTGTAATTGGATTTGTTTCAAATGGTTGTTTTTAAGCCAATTTTAGTTTTTTTGTAATTTCTAACTCATTTTATTCTGAATTATTTAATTTTAATGCTTTTAATTGAAAAAAATTTTTAATAGGTTTGTTATTAAATTTAAAGAGGAGGAAAAATGGCACGTAAAAAAGCTAAAACTTCTGGTGCTACTAACAAGAAGCTGCCACTGAATCAATCTATACCGTTAGGTATTCAGCATGTGTTTGCAATGTTTGCTGGGAATATTACAGTTCCATTGATTGTTGCAGGTGTTTTTGGAGTAACAACTGGAGAAAAGATTTTTTTAATTCAAATGGCTTTGTTTGCTGCAGGTGTAGCAACAATAATACAAACTGTAGGTTATAAAAACATAGGTTCAAGACTTCCAATAATACAAGGTACAAGTTTTGCCTTTATTCCAATCATGTTGCCCTTTAAAGCTTTTGGCTTAGGAGCAATATTCACAGCTGCATTTATAGGGGGAATTTTTCAAATATGGATTGGCAAAATGTTAAAACCAATTCGCCATATGTTTCCTCCATTAGTAACAGGAATAGTTGTATTAATGATTGGAATTAGTCTTCTTAAAGTTGGATTTAAGTATGCAGGCGGTGGAGTATGGTTGATGAATAATAAACCAGAAATATTTGCGAATTGGCATCATCTAACTATAGCTGGAACAGTTTTAATAGTTGCGCTTTTAACTAACCTTAGAGGAAGAGGAATGGTTTCTGCGGCTTCTATTCTAATTGGAATAATAGCTGGGTTCATAGTTGCGGCCATGCTAGGAGAAGTTAGATGGGAAAAGATAGCAGCAGCAGGATGGTTTGCATTTCCTATGCCACTACAATATGGAATAGATTTTGTTTGGGGTGCTGTAATACTGATGTTATTCATGTCCATAGTTACAACCATTGAAACTATTGGAGACATTAGTGCAACAACGATGGGTGGAGCAAATAGAGAAGCTACTGATAAAGAACTTTCTGGCGGTATAATGGCTGATGGAGTTGGAACAGCTTTTGCATCAATTTTTAATGCTATGCCAAACACTTCTTATTCTCAAAATGCAGGCTTAGTTGCCTTCACTGGAGTAATTAGCAGACATGTTGGTACAGTTGCTGGTGTTATTTTAATTTTGTTAGGTTTATTTCCAAAACTTGGTGGAATTATTGCTGCAATGCCAGATTCAGTAATTGGGGGAGCAGCTATTATCATGTTTGGATTAATTGCTGGAGCAGGAATCAAATTAATTTCAAAATCAGAAATGAGTCAAAGAAATGTTTTAATATTAGCTTTATCTCTATCTTTTGGAATAGGGTTATATGCATTTCCTGAGTTTGTTGCGCATGTACCAGATTTAGGAATTAAATTAGGACTATTGCTTACAACTGGTTTAATACCTGCAGGATTGTTGGCATTTATTTTAAACGCAACATTACCGAAAAAAAAATAGATATTTTTAAAACTTGTGGGGACTTTGTCCCCACAAGTAAGGTTGACACTTATTTAATTTCAATAAGTTTTTTCTTTTTATATTCTGGTACAATTCTTTCACAAGCTATTGTCAAAAGACCATCTTTTAGCTCTGCACCACCTACCTTTACATCGTCTGCAATTGTAAATGATCTAGCAAATTGTCTTTGAGAAATACCCTTATGAATGATTTCACCATCTTCGTTTTTATTTTCAGATTTATTAACTTGTTTTGTTCTAACAGTTAATAAATTGTCTTCAAATTCAACTTCAACATCTTTCTTGTTAAAACCAGCAAGAGCAATCTCAATTGAGTATTTGTCTTTTCCAGTTTTTCTTATGTTGTATGGTGGATAATTTGATTGCATACTCAAACCTCCATTTCCCAACATACTTTCAAATTGGTCAAACATATCGTCAAAACCAACCGAAAAAGGTCTTAATGAGTTGAATATAGATAGATCCTTACTTGTCATTATATCCTCCTTTGTTAGCAAGGTTACTTATGGAAAGCCCCATTAGGCGACTTTCAAAGTTTATATAGGTTTAAAATTTATAATTTCAATATGATAAACTTAATTTTTTTTGCAAATTTTTAATGCAAAAGCATAATCTATAGCTATCTCTTCAATTGCGCCATCTCTTCCAGATTTTCCACCATGACCAGCATTCATTTCTGTTTTTAAAAGCAAAAGATTGTTATCTGTTTTGTAATCTCTTAATTTTGCAGTAAATTTTGCGGGCTCATCAAACAAAACTCTATTATCACTTAAGCTAGTAGTAATAAGCATATGAGGATAATCCATTTTTTTAATATTGTTATAAGGTGCATATGAAAAAATATATTTAAAATGTTCTTTATTTTCTTTAGCATTTCCAAACTCATCAAATTCTCCAACTGTTAAAGGTAAAGAATGATCTAAATTAGTTGTTAATGAATCTACGAAAGGAACTGCCATAATTATTCCTAGAAATAATTCTGGAGCTTGATTTACAACTGCTCCCATAAGCAAACCGCCTGCTGAACCACCCATACCTATGATTTTTTTTTCTGAAGTATATTTTTTTTTTATTAAAAATTTTCCAACAGCAATATAATCTTCGAAAGTATTTTTTTTGTTTAATAGTTTCCCTTCTTTCCACCATTTCATACCTTTTTCCATACCACCTCTGATATGAGCAGTTACCCAAATTATATCTCTATTTATTAAACTTAATCTAGTAGATGAAAAGCCAGGACTCATTGAGCTTCCATAGGAACCATACCCATATAGCAATAAATTAGCAGATCCATCAGTTTTAGTTTTTTTATGCCTAGTAATTGTTATTGGAATTAACCTTCCATCATGAGACTTACATTCTAATCGTTCCACAATATAATCTTCTGGATTATGTCCTGAAGGTATTTCTTGTTCTTTAACAAGTTTTTTTTCTTTAGTTTTTAAATTATACAAATAAGTTCTTGATTGAGTTTTCGGCGACGAGTAACCTAAATATAATTGATCAGTATTTTTATCTCTCTGCATTAAAGAAACTCCAGGAACAATTACTTTTTCGTCAGCAAATTTAATTTCTTCCTCCATATTGGTCTTTACATTTCTTACAAAAATTTTTCCTAGAGCATTTGAAGTTTCAGATCTAATGATCCAGTCATTTAAAAAAATTAGTCCTCCTATTAGAACTTCATCTTTAGCTGCAATATAAGTTTTCCATTTTTGATTAGATAAATCTTTGCATGTTTCAATTTTAAAATCTTCAGCATCTTCATTTGTGTGATTATAAAAATTTCCATTCCAAGAACTAACAGAGTAAATTATTCCCTTTTTTCTTTTTTTTATTAATTTTGGTTTTGGATTTTCTTCATCTACTGAAAAATAATACTGTTCTGAAGTATTATGGTCTGAACTAATAATAAAATAATATTTTTCATCAGAACTTAAACCAATACTAACTGTAAAGGCCTCACTTTTTTCCTCAAAAATCAAAGTATCTTCTTTAACAGTCGTACCTATCTTGTGTTTAAATATTTTTCTTGGTCTGTGATGTTCATCTAATTTTGAGTAATAAATAAATTTATTGTCTAAGCTAAAAGTAACTCCTCCACTAGTTTCTTCAATTTTCTCTGTTATTAACTTTTCAGATTCAATATCCCTTATATAAATAGTATAATATTCTGATCCTTTTAAATCTAATGAATATCCTAAATATTTATCATTCCAACTTACTTCTAAATCACCCACTCCAAAGTATTCTACATTTAACTTTTCTTTTTCTTTATCACCATTCCATATTTCTTCTACTTTACTTGAACCAATTTTTTTTCTTAATTTAATTGAATAGTTGCCTTTGGTAGTTGTTTTAGTCCAATATTCATAATTATAATCTTTAAAGGGTAGAGACTCATCATCCAGTTTAATTCTTCCTTTGATTTCTTTAAATAGCTCTTTTTGTAATTTTTTTGTGTCCTTTAAATTATATTCAGCATAAGCATTTTCTTCTTCTAGGTATTTTTTGACCTCAGGCATAAGTTTAGATCCATCTTTTAGCACTTCAAGAATGTTTTTTTGATGTATCCAACTATAATTGTCTTTCCATTTTATATCGTGACAAGATTTTATCTCTGGTTTTTTCTCTAGCTGTGGTATTTTCATATAGTTATAATTTAATACATGAATTTTTTTTTCTTAACACTAATTATTTTTGTCATAGTTTATTTGTTTCTAAATTGGTTTGCCAAAACATCCAGTAAAAAAATTTCAAAAGGAATTAGAATATTAACTATAGTTCTATCGGCAATTTTAGCAATAATTATGGTATACGCTGGAAGATTTCTATTTTCTTTACCATTTGTATTAATGATATTACCGCTAATAAAAACTAAAGCTGGTCTATCTCTATTTCAACTTTTTAGAATTTGGAGTTTGATAAGAATATTAAAAAATTCTGGAAGATTTAATTTTAATAATATGAATCAAAACTTAAATAAACAAAGTATTTCAATAGAGGAAGCTTACAAAATATTAAACTTAGATCCAAAAAAAAAATATACAAAAGACGAAGTTTTAATTTCTTATAAAAAAATAATGAAAAAAATACATCCCGACATAAGTCCAGAACTTACTAGACTTGCATCAATTGTTAATGAAGCTAAAGAAGTTATTTTAAAAAGTCTTAATTAAATAAAATTTTTTTAAATTTTTCAAAAATTTTATCGGGGTTTATTTTATTTTTACCTAGCGTATCATGAGTTACAGAAAGTTCACCATCTGGAATAATAGGGTGCATACTAGGACTGTAGTTACCATAGAGCATAGGTGTGTCAGCCATCAACACAATTGTTTGTATTCCAACTGCGGCAGATAAATGGCTAAAGCTTGAGTCATTGCATACAGAAACTTTGCAATTATTTATAATTGGCAATATGTCAATTAGATCTAATTTGTCTAGTGCAATACATTTATTATTAAACTCTGATTGTAATATTTCATTTAAAATTTTTTGTTCTTCTTCTTTTTTTCCTGTCGCTAAAAAAAATCTACAATCATAATTTGTAGAACAAAGTTTCATGAATTTAAGAAATATTTTTGCAGGAATTCTTTTTGTATGCCCAGATCCACCAATACCCAATAAAATATTAGTTTGATTATCTAAAATTTTATATTTTGATTTAGCAATTTGACATTTTTTAATATCAATTGAAATTTTAGGATTACTTAATACGTTTAGATTTAATTGTTTTTTTAAAAAATTTTGTGCAGTTTGAATAATATGTTGTTTTTTTTTTTTAAATAATGGATATTGATATATATTTTTTATTCCAGCCAACTTCGAAATTAAATTATATCTTATTGAAGAATTAAAAATAAATACCTTTTCAAAATTATGTTTTTTTAATTCTTCAATCAATTTGAACGATCCTCTCAAACCATCATGTTTTCCATTTCTATCTTTGTTGTCTCGATCTAAAATTATAATTTCACTTATATTTTTGTTATTATTTAAAAATTGCGATGCTTTTGAATTCTCTTTTGCAAGAATACTAACTGGGGCATTAAATTTTTTTGCTATAGCTTCGATAAATGGTAAAAAAATTACCATATCTCCAATACCCTTCCTATTTTGAATAGTTAAAATTTTCATTAATGCTTTATAATCTTTACTAAATTTTTTTTTTATATAAATTTTGTTTATGAGTGAAATTAAAGGCATTTATGCGGCTTCATTATCGATTTTAGATGAAAATTTGGCATTAAATATTGATAAAACTATCAATCATGCTGAAAATTTAATTGATCAAGGTTGTCATGGAGTTGTAATTTTTGGAAGTACTGGACAAGCACAATTAATATCAGTTAGTGAGAAAATTCAATTAATCAACAAATTGGTAAATAGCAAATACAGAAATAAATATATAATAGGTACCGGTTTAAATTCTTTAAGTGAGACGATTAATTTTATGAAAATATCAGTTTCATTAAATTTTAAAAAATTTTTAATTATGCCACCAGCATATTATAAGTATGGTGATAATGAAGTAATTAGTTATTATAAAAAAATTATCGAACAAGTATCAGAATGTAAAATAATTTTGTATAATTTTGAAAAATTATGTGGTTATAAATTTAGCATTAGTTGCATTGAACAACTGGTAAAAAATTTTCCACAACAAATTATTGGCGTAAAAGATAGTTCATATAATTTATTTGAGAATATAAAAATAAAAAATTTTTCAGTTTTTCCTGGATCTGAAGAAAAATTACTTAAAGGTTTAAAATTAGGTTGTTCTGGCATAATAACAGCAACTTGTAATGTAACAGCTTCGTTAGCAAGAAAAGTTTATGAAGACTTTAAAAATAATAAAGAACAAACCCACAATGAAAAACTTTGTGCAGTAAGAAAGACATTCGAAGAATTTAATTTAATTTCAGGGCTACATACTTTTCTTGCTCAAAAAGAAAAAAAATTTAAAAATATATTGCCCACTTTAAGTCTTTTAAATGAAAATGATAAAAAAAAATTATTTGAAAATTTAAATAAATTAAATTTTATTTTAACCAAATCGAAAGCAGCTTAAATGTATTTAGCAAGATTTTTAAATGAATTAATAAAAGAAGATGGTTTTTTATTAATTGATGCAAATTCAAAAAAGTATTTAATAGGAAAACCAAAAAAAAAAATTCCACTCTCAATAAAATTATTAGATAAAAAACTTCATTATAAATTATTATTTTATCCTGATTTGTATTTTGGCGAAGCATATTCAAATGGAACTGTTAAAATTGAAAATGGAAATTTGACAGAATTTTTGGAAATTGCCTTAAAAAATATAGGAAGAAAAAAAACAAATAATATTGCAGATTTTTTAAATAAATTAAGAGGAACTTACAGATTAATTACAAATTTTAACTTTGTTAAAAAATCAAAAATAAATGTGGCACATCATTATGATCTTTCAGATAATCTTTATGATTTATTTTTAGATCCGAAAAGGCAATATTCATGTGCTTACTTTAAAAATGAGAACGATACATTAGAAGTTGCTCAAAATAATAAAATAAACCACATAATCAAAAAACTTAATTTAAAACCAAACCAAAAAGTTTTAGATATTGGTAGCGGGTGGGGTGCACTGGCAATTGAAATTGCTCAAAAATCTAAGTGTGAAGTAATTGGTATTACATTGTCTGAAAATCAATTAGAATATAGTAAGAAAAAAGTAAGAGAATTTAATTTAGAAAATCAAGTACAATTCAAATTAATTGATTACCGCCAGCTAAATGAAAAATTTGATAGAATTGTAAGTGTAGGAATGTTTGAACATGTGGGTAGAAAATTCTATCAAACTTATTTTAACTCAGTTAGAAATTTACTAAATGATAACGGTGTTGCCTTAATTCATACTATTGGCTCGATAAATCCCCCTAGAAATCCTCATCCATGGATTACTAAATATATTTTTCCAGGAGGTTATACCCCTAGTTTAAGTGAAGTTGTGGATCCTATTGAAAAATCAGGCCTTATAATCACTGATATGGAGATACTTCAAATGCATTATGCACATACACTTAGACATTGGAAAGAGAGATTTTTAAGCAAAAAACATAAAGTATTAGAAATATTTGACGAAAAATTTTTCAGAATGTGGGAATTTTATTTAGCTGGATGTGAGATGGCTTTTAAATGGAGTGATCAGGTTGTATTTCAAATTCAGTTGACCAAAAACTTAGCTTCAGTGCCAATTACAAGAGACTATATTTATTAAGTATTTATTGATAGATCAGAATTTAATTGTTTTATGAGAAAAAAGAAAAAAAAACAAAAAAAAAATAAAATTTATACAAAGTTTAAAAAAAATAATAAAAGAAGATTAAAAAAAAGAAAACCAATATTAAAAAAGAAGAAAAATAAAAAACAAGTTATAAAAAAAAGAAGATTAAAAAAAAGAAAACCAATATTAAAA
Source organism: uncultured Pelagibacteraceae bacterium (assembly GCA_902597425.1). Classification (GTDB taxonomy): domain Bacteria; phylum Pseudomonadota; class Alphaproteobacteria; order Pelagibacterales; family Pelagibacteraceae; genus Pelagibacter. The sequence continues at coordinate 20,048 of CACJXT010000002.1, forward strand.
AAAAAGAAAAATAAAAAAAAACGTACTAATCAAAAACTTATCATAGAAAAAGAAGAAGAAAGCTTTATACTTAAATTAATTAGATTCCAGGAACAATTAAAACCAAGATTTAATTTTAAAATTAGTTTTAATTTAAAAGAAGAAATCCAAAGATTTTTTGATAAAATTTTACATAAGATTAAAGAATACAAAATAGTAAAAGAAAGAGAGAAAAGAAGAAGGAAATTAGAGGAACTTGAAATAATCGAAAAAGAGAACATTACACTTCAAAAAGAAAAAAAAATAGAAGAAGAATTAAGAACTAAACTCAAAGAAAAAGCATTAAAAGATGAAATCAAAATTGAAAAAGAAAGAGTTAAAGATATTAAATTATTTTTACGTCAGGAACAGGCACTTATAAGAAAAGAACAAGCAGAAAAACAGCGTGAGTTTTTAAAACAGCTACAATTAGATAAACAAATCGAAAAATTTAGAATTAGAGAAATAAAAGAACTTGAAAAATTAGAAAGAATTTCATTAAAAGAAAAACGAGAAGATTATTCAGGTCTACAAGATAGAATAGAAAAATTAAAAGCCAAATACAGAGTCATTAGAGATCAAAAGATAAGAGAAAGAGTAGAAGCTCTAGGAGTTAAAATTCAAAAAGATGACGATCGAGAAACTCTTCTAAGAAAAGAAAAAGAATATACAATTGCTAGAAAAAAAATTGAATTATCTTTGGAAAGTTTTTATAGAAGCGCAAGTAGTTTAGTATTTCAATTAAATAAAAGACACATCACACGGCACATGTCTATTTTTAGATGTATTGATAGAAGATTTGAAACAGGTGAAATTTTTATTAAATGGGACGAATCAAATGATGATGATTGGTTAATTTTAATTTATATTAATAATAATTCTTTAGATGGAGGAATTGTTATTGAAGATAAATCAAATCCAGAAAAAAATTTATCACATGAATTTAAATCAAATGAAATATTTAAAGCATCTGATATGATGGTAGATGCTCTGACACAATTAATAGCAAGAACTAGAGAGAGAAAAATAAATTAAATGTTTATGCCTTTAACTAATTTTTCTAGCGTTATAATTAAATTATTACTTACAATTATTGGATGAATTTTTTTTGCTTTTTTTAGATCTTTGATTGCTTTTTGATATTCTTCTAATTCTATAAAAATTTGTGCTCTTCCGGATAAAGCTCCAAAATGTCTAGGCTCTATAGCCAAGACTTTATCTATATCATCCAAAGATCTTTGATAGTCTTTCATAAAAAATAATAAAGTTGCCCTTTTATTCCATGCTTCAGACCAAGAGGGATCAGTTTTGATGATATTAGTGAAGATTTGTAAAGCATATTTGTAATCACCTTGATTCATTAACTCAATTCCAAGCTCTAGTTTATCTGTAAGATTTATATTTTTTGGATGTTTCAGCCATACAGCCCAAATTTCTTGTTCTACTAAGTTAGCAGTATTAAAATTTTGTGATTTACTCAGTTTATTAAAAAGTTTGTTTAGTTGTTCAGTTTGTGAAATTTCTGCAGAAGCAAAAGAAGTGAATATAAATAAAAAGAATATTATGAATTTGTATTTAATCACTGACATAAACAGATACTCCCCTTGCATTTATGTCCACATCAAATTTTTTATGTAAAGGTGGAAAGGCTCTTTGAGAACAGTCCAAACGATCACAAGTTCTACAAGAAACACCAATAGGTATTTCAGTTGTTTTGTCATTTAAATTCATACTTTCTGTATAGACAAAATCTTTTGCGTATTTAGCTTCACAGCCAAGCCCAATCGACAAAATACTTTTTGATTGTCCAAACTTTCCAATTCCCTTCTCAACTGTTCTTGCAATACAAACATATTTTTCACCATTAACCATCTTACTTACTGCAGCCTGAATCACACCAGGTCTTGTGAATGCAGAATAAACATTCCATCTAGGACATGCTCCACCATATCGTGGTATTTCTATTCCTGATAAAGAAAATCTTTTCGAAATGTTGCCGGCCACATCTACTCTTAACATATGAAAAGGTATTCCTGGTAATTTTGGATCTTGTAAACAAGTTACTCTATGAGCTACCTGTTCAAAAGAAGTTGCAAATGTATTTTGTAAAAGTTCCAAATCATATTTAAGTCTTTTACATTCTGCATGAAATAATTTATAAGGCATTAAAATTGCAGCACCACAATAATTTAGCAAAGCGATTTGCGTTAATTTTTTAGACTCTTCAGAAGGAAAACTAAATTTTGACAAGTATTCATTAATTTCATTCATTGAACCTTCTTGAGCTATCTGAGCTGCAGCGTGTAATTTTTTTGTCTCTAATGAATTAAAGTCACTTAATAAAAGTTCTTTTTTATTTTTGTTGTAAATTTTTGAAAAAGGTTTTCCTTCTTCAGGAATGATATCTTTAACAATTATTGAATATTCTGTTTTTAAAAAATCACATAAAGCTATATATCTAGTTCTATTATTTTTTTGCACTTTATCAAAAACTGTATTTGCAAATTCTTCAAGTTTAGGAAAATAATTTTTATTTTCTTGAAGAAAATCGGAAATAACCTCTCCTGGAAAAGCTGCTTTTCTACTATCAATTATTTTTCCCGATAAATTTTCAACTTTGTTTATCATTTCATGATCTTTTTGTTTAAAATTATCTCCCAATTTAATTAAAGCCCTTGCAATTTTAGGATTGGTGTTTACTAAGTCTTGAACTTCAGGGCCAAGAATATCTAAGTCTTCAAATAATTTATCATCGAGTAGTTCTGAAATGTTATTTGCTAAATTAAGATCAGATTTTGATGTTAAATCTGATAGCTCTATCTTCAATTCTTGACAAACTTTTAGAAGTAAATCACCATCTATTTTTCTTTTTCCGCCTTCAATTAAATTTAAATAACTTGGTGAGATTTTTAATTGTTCAGCAAGCCTATTGGCCTGAATACCTAATTGTCTTCTAAAAGCTCTTATTTTTGGACCAATTTTTAAATCTAATTGACTCATATTTTCTATTTGTAAATTTTGTCAACTATTATTTACAAAAAATTATGTTGTTTTACAAGTGTTTAATAGATTTTAGTAGAATTTGTAAATCTTGTAAATTATAAAGTTTACATGAACAACGAAAACAATAGAAAGAACAAAGAGGACAAGAGTAAAATCACTCAAAAAGAGGATTACAGTCAGTATAATCAGTCTGGAATTTACTTAAGAGACGACCATTGTGATTGGGGTTCAAGCGGAATGAATGAGTATACTAACGAATATAGTGAAAGCAAATAAGACCCATTAAGATTTTCATTAATATATAATAGAAAGATATTTATGAGCTCAGAGGCCAAAGTGTCATACGATTTGAAAAGATTTTCAGGAATTAAAAGAGATTATACTTCTGAAGAAGTGGAAAGATTAAGAGGATCAATAAAAATTGAACATTCAATGTGCAAACATCAATCCACAAAATTATGGAAACTTCTTAATTCTGAACATTATATAAATACATTAGGATCTTTATCAGGAAATCATGCAGTTCAGCATGCTAAAGCAGGTTTAAAAGCAATATATTTAAGTGGATGGCAGGTTGCTGCTGATGCAAATAGTGCAGGAGAGATGTACCCAGATCAATCACTATATCCTTTTGATAGCGCTCCAAAACTAGTTGATGCGATGAATAATGCATTAATTAGAGCAGATCAAATTCAACATATGGAAATTAAAGATGGAGATATGAAACAAAAAGATAAAATTGACTATATGTTACCCATTATAGCAGATGGTGAAGCGGGATTTGGCGGACCATTAAATGTTTTTGAATTAACCAAAAAATTTATAAAAGCGGGTGCAGCAGGTGTTCATTTTGAAGATCAGCTTGCTAGTGAAAAAAAATGTGGACATATGGGAGGAAAGGTATTGGTTCCAACTAGTGCAATGATAAAAAATTTAAAAGCCGCAAGACTTGCAGCTGATATTGCTGATGTACCATTAATTATTTTAGCAAGAACTGATGCCAATGCTGCAAAATTAATTACGAATGATCATGATGAAAATGATAAACCATTTTTAACAGGAAAAAGATCTCCAGAGGGATTCTTTTATGTTAAACATGGGATAGAACAAGCAATCTCAAGAGGATTAGCTTATGCGCCATATTCAGATTTGATATGGTGTGAGACTGCAACTCCAAATCTTGCAGAAGCTAAAAAATTTGCTGATGCAATCCATGAAAAATTTCCAGGAAAAATTCTTGCATACAATTGTTCACCATCATTTAATTGGAAAAAACATTTATCAGATAAAGAAATAGCCTCCTTCCAAGTTGAAATTAGTGAAATGGGATATAAATTTCAATTTATTACTCTTGCTGGCTTTCATACACAAAACATTGCAATATTTGAATTGGCAGAAAAATATAAATCTCAAGGAATGACAGCTTACTCAAAAATTCAAGAACAAGAATTTGCAAGAGAAAAAGATGGTTATACAAGTGTTAAACATCAAAGAGAAGTGGGAACATCATATTTTGATGCTGTATCAAATACTATTAGTTCAGGAGAAAGTTCCACTACAGCAATGAAGGATTCTACTGAGTCTGAACAATTTTAATTAGCTTTAAGTTTTTGAATTTGATCCCAAGCTGAATTTACAGCTCTCATTTTTTTTTTACTTTCCGCAATAACTTCTTGAGGAACTCCTTTACTTATTAATATATCTGGGTGATGTTCTTTGCTTAATTGAAGGTATCTTTTCCTAATTGTTTGAAGATCTTCTTCAGGTTTACTTTCCAAAACTATGTAAGGGTTTAATTTATCTGAGCTTTTTCTGCTTTCTTTAATTGAATTAAATTGAGTTTGATTTAAGCCAAAAATTTTGGCTATATTTTGCATCATGTCTAATTCAGATTGACTAACATTTCCATCAGCTTCAGCTATATAAAAAAGAATATTAATAACTTCCTCTAGTACATTAGGGTTATTTTTATAGATTTGAGCAATCTGATGTGCGTATGGTTCATAACCCGTACTTTCTTGTTTAGCCTTATTAAATATTTTTCCAACTTGTTCTATTTCATTTTCAGGAATTTTTAGTTTGTCTCTTACAGCAACAAGCTCTTCTTTGCTTACTTGGCCGTCTGCCTTACTAAGCTTAGCTGATAAAACTATTAAAGATAAAGCAAAAATTTGTTGTGGTTGAGCAAATGCACCAAAATTTCCAGTACTACCAGATCTTGCCCGTGAAATTTTTCCTCCGATTAATGAGCCTAACAACATTCCAAATGGTCCACCAAGTGAAAAACCAACCATTCCACCAATTAAACTTCCCCAAATAGACATAAAAATTAAAATTAATATAATTTAGATACAAAAAGTTACAAGGACATTATTTAAAACTTTTTAATCTATACTCCCACTTGCCCATTCTTTTATAAGCTATTTTTACTATTAAATTATTTTTCTTATCTAGCCAAATATCAAAATCTAATTTTTTATCATTTGGCAAATCTTGATTTTTAGATTTTAACTTAAAATGATCTGTTAAATAATTTTTTCCATATAATTCGATATTTTCTTTTCCAATAAATGTAACAACTTGTTCCTTTACACTACCTGATAAAGGGCTAATTTGTTTTTCTGCTTTTAAAATTTTATGGTTCCACCAATTTCCTATTATAGAATCAGTATTAGCTTCACCCTTAAATGAAGATCCATCAATAATAAATTTATTTTTGGATTGGTCATAATACAAATTTACATACTTTTCCTTATCGTTTTGAAAAGTATTTGATTTAAAGTAAATTAATTTATCATTTTTATATTTTTCAAGTGCTTCACTTGAAATTGAAAAAATAACGACTCCAAACAATTTAACTTTAAATTGTGTGTAATTTTTTATTTCGATAGTGTCATTTCCATGTTCAAAAAAATAATTACTATAACCGATTACTTCACCATCTTTAAAAATTTCCATATTAATTACCTTTATCCCAGCATAATGTGAGGTATGAGCATTAGTTTGAGACGCAAAAATAAACAAAAGAAATATGTATATATATTTTTTCATATAAATTTTAATTATAAAGTAGTAGATACCATTTAAACATGTTTTTATCCTTAAAAAATATTCCTAAAGTTTCATGGAGTTCTGAAAAACCTCTAAATTTAAAACCAAAGATTTCAACTTTTCTTTTTTTATGTATGGGTCTTACATTATTTGGGTTGGGAGAAGGATTATTAATAGTTTCATTTACTGGAGCTTCACCTTGGACTGTTCTTGCACAAGGTATTTCACTAAATGTAGATTTTTCAATAGGAACAGTTACACTTTTTATAAGTTTAGCAGTTTTATTTTTTTGGATATTTTTAAGTCAAAAACCTGGTATTGGAACTTTCCTTAATGCTTTAATAGTTGCAGTAATGATAGATATTTCAATAGCTTTTGTGCCAACTCCAGAAAATTATATTTCTCAATTATTTTTAGCTATTTTTGCTGTTCTTACAGTTGGAATGGGAAGTGGTTTTTATTTAGTTGCTAATTTAGGGCCAGGACCGAGAGACGGTCTTATGACAGGAATACAAAAAAAAACAAACTTTCCAATAGCAGGAGTTAGAGCTTTTTTAGAAATTACAGTTGTAAGCATTGGTTGGTATTTAGGAGGAACCGTTGGAATAGGAACTTTACTCTTTGCATTTGGCGTAGGTCCAGCAGTTGCCCTAGGTTTATTTATTGTTGGGAAGGTCTTTAATTAAGCAAAAGACAGTTTAATTTATTTTTTATTTAAAAGGTTTTTTGAAAAAAAGGATAAAATAATTAGTATTAAAAATCCAATAATCGGAAAGTATATTTCGGGTGAAATTATTAAAGATAAAAGGTTTGGCATGGTATCATTTGTATTAATTATACTACTTAAACCACTTCCAAGACTAGCCATAATAAATATTGCTGGGAAAATACCAATTAAAGTTCCAAGATAATAATTTTTGATAGATATGTTAAATATAACTGGCAATAAATTTTGTATAAAAAAAGGAACTAAACCAATAAATCTAAAGATGATCATTATTAATAATTCGTTCTTGCTAAAAATTTTTTCAAGATAATTAAATTTGCTATGTAGTTTTTTATTTAAAAAATCGTAAAAAAAATATTTTCCAATTAAATATAAGCATAGAGATCCTGTTGTAAGACTAAACACAATTAATAATGTTCCAATCCATTTACCAAAAATAAATCCTCCAAGTAAAGCAATTGGGGTTCCAAATCCAAGCAGCGAGACCCAAAAAATTGTAAATACAAAAAAAATAAATATTAAAAAAATTAATTTGTTTTGTTTTAGTAAATTTAACTGATCTTGATTTTTTTGAATAAATTGATAGGTAGAAAGTTCTTCAAAATCAAAATTTGAAAATAAAATAAAAAGAAAACTAATTAAAATAGCCAGATATAATAAACCTAGTAAAATTTTAATTTTTTTTTCTTGATTCATAAACTAACTTTAACATTGAGGAATTTAAAGACGAGAAAAAAAAAAGGGCAGTAAAAACTGCCCTTTTGAATTTTGTTTTGAGTAAGAATGATTACATTCCCATGCCACCCATTCCTCCCATGCCACCCATTCCTCCAGGAGGCATTCCACCAGCAGGACCACTATCCTTTTCTTCTGGTTTATCTGCTACCATCGCTTCTGTAGTTACTAATAATCCAGCAATTGAAGCTGCATCTTGTAGAGCAGTTCTAACAACTTTCACAGGATCTATAATTCCTTTTTCAAACATATCACAATATTCTTCTGCTTGAGCATCATACCCTTGTGTTGCTTTATTTTTTTCAATTAATTTTCCTACAACAACTGAACCATCAACACCAGCATTTGCAGTTATTTGTCTAATTGGTGCTTCTAGTGCTTTTTTAACTAAATCAACGCCAGCTTTTTGATCATCACCTTTAACTTTTAGTTTACCTAAGTCTTGAGCAGCATATAATAGAGCACATCCACCACCAACAACTATTCCTTCTTCTACAGCAGCTCTAGTTGCATTTAATGCATCTTCAACTCTATCTTTTCTTTCTTTAACTTCTACTTCGGTTGCACCACCAACTTTAATTACCGCAACACCACCTGCAAGCTTAGCTAATCTTTCTTGTAGTTTTTCTTTATCATAATCAGATGTTGTTTCTTCTACTTGTTGTTTAATTTGAGCACATCTAGCTTCTATGTCAGCTTTTTTTCCTGAACCGCTAATTATTGTACTGTTGTCTTTGTCAACCTTAACTCTTTTACAAGATCCAAGATCAGTAAGTTTTACATTTTCTAACTTTATACCTAAATCTTCAGAAATTACTTGGCCACCAGTTAAAATAGCAATATCTTCAAGCATTGCTTTTCTTCTATCACCAAAACCAGGAGCTTTGACTGCTACAACTTTTAAACCGCCTCTAAGTTTATTAACTACTAAAGTGGCTAGTGCTTCACCTTCAACATCTTCAGAAATTATCATTAATGGTCTACCAGCTTGAACGACTGATTCTAGCAATGGAACCATTGGTTGTAGGTTTGTTAATTTTTTTTCATGTAATAAAATGAAAGGATTTTCTAAATCAGTAACCATTTTATTGCCATCTGTAATAAAGTATGGTGATAAATAACCTCTGTCAAACTGCATACCTTCAACAACGTCAAGCTCTGTCTCTATTCCTTTAGCTTCTTCAACAGTTATAACACCTTCATTGCCAACTTTTTGCATCGCTTTAGAAATCATATTTCCAATCTCTTTGTCACCATTTGCAGAAATTGTTCCTACTTGAGCAATCTCATCACTATCTTTTACTTTTTTTGCAGAGGAAATTAATTTTTCTTTAACATGTTCCACGGCTGTTTCAATTCCTCTTCTAACATCCATTGGATTCATTCCAGCTGCAACATATTTACATCCTTCTTTAACAATAGATTGTGCCAAAATAGTTGCTGTTGTTGTTCCATCACCAGCTTCATCATTTGTTTTGCTTGCAACTTCTTTAACCATTTGAGCGCCCATGTTTTCAAATTTATCTTCAAGGTCTATTTCTTTTGCAACTGTAACACCATCCTTAGTAGATCTTGGAGCACCATAAGATTTGTCAATTACAACATTACGTCCTTTAGGTCCAAGAGTAACCTTGACAGTGTTTGCAAGAATATCTACACCTTTAATCATTAAAGCTCTTGCTTCAGAGTCAAATTTTACAATTTTTGCCATTTTATTTCTCCTTTAAATTAATTTATTTACTTGAAATTCCCATAATGTCAGATTCTTTCATTATACTGTATTCTTTGCCGTCAATTTTGACTTCAGTTCCTGACCATTTACCAAATAGAACTTTATCGCCAACTTTAACATCCATCGGAATTATTTTTCCATCTTCTGTCTTAGCTCCTCCACCTACGGCAATTACTTTACCTTCTTGTGGTTTTTCTTGAGCTGTATCTGGAATTATTATTCCACCAGCTGTTTTTTCGGTACTATCTAAAACTTCTATTAATACTCGGTCATGTAATGGTTTAAATTTCATAAATTCTCCTGTTTATATGCGAGTCATATAGCTACCTCTCTTAACTATTTCAAGACAATCAAGTAAAAATATGTGATACAAAAAACCAGAGAAATTGCAGTTTTTTTGCGATATATCTCATTTGATGACTAAGAATTTAGATAATAAAGGACTAAGATCCATCGTTGAGAATTATGACTTTTTTTTTATAGATTTATGGGGAGTAATTCATAATGGGATTAGACTTTACGAAAATTCTATTAAAACTTTAATTGAAATCAATAATGCAAAAAAAAATTATGTACTTCTGACAAATGCACCCCGCCCAAATAATACTGTAAAAATATTTTTAGAAAAAATGGGTATGAATAAAAGTATTTTCGACAAAGTTTTTACCTCAGGTGAGGCATCTTTAAATTATTTAAAAAAAAATCACTTAAATGATAAATTCTATCATATTGGACCACCGAGGGACTTTGATTTATTTTTAGATTTTAAAGAAAACAAAAAAGAAAATATTGATGAATGTAGTTATTTTTTATGTACAGGTTTGTTTGAAAAATATGATCAAGATTTAAATTATTACAAACAGTTACTTAGTCGTTTTATTTCAAAAACGATGATTTGTACTAATCCTGATTTAGTAGTTGACAGAGGAGAAAAGAGGGAATTTTGCGCCGGCTCTGTTGCAATGGTTTTTAAAAAAATGGGAGGCCATGTAGTTTACTTTGGCAAACCTTTTCCAGAAGTTTATAATCAATCAATAGATAATAATAAAAAAAAAATACTAGCTATTGGAGATAACTTAAATACAGACATAAAGGGTGCCAACAATATGAATTATGATTCTATGATAATAGCAAATGGTATTCATAAAGAAGAAATTAAAAAAGAAGGAATAGAGAAAGTTTCAAAAAATTATAAAGTTGTCATAAACTTTATACAGAGTGAATTAAAATGGTAAATAAAATAAAATTTTATAATAATTTTAAAATTTCAGAAGATCATAAGCACTCAATACTATTAATTGGTAATTTTGACGGACTTCATTTAGGTCATCAAAAATTATTTAAGCTTGCAAGTAATTATAAAAAAAAATTTAAATTAAAAATAGGCATTATAACTTTTGAGCCGGTGCCTAAAATGTATTTTAATAAAAAAATGAAAAATTTTAGAATTTCTAATCTAAATCAAAAAAAAAATTTTTTAAAGAATTTAGGTATTGATTTTGTTATTGTTAAAAAATTTGATAAAAATTTTTCAAAAATTAAATCTTATCGATTTATTAAAGATATTTTATATAAGAGCTTAAAAGCCAAATATATATTTGTAAGTGATAATTTTAGATTTGGAAATAAAAGAGAAGGCAATGTGAAAGAATTAATAAAAAATGAAAAAGAATTTAAATTTAAAATTATAAAACCAAAACCTTTAGTATTAAAAAATAAAGTGATTTCCTCTACATTAATTAGAAATCTTTTATCTAATGGTAAACTAAAATATGCAAACCAGCTTCTTGCAAGAAAATGGAGCATTGAAAGCAAAGTACAAAGAGGAAGGCAAATGGGTAAAAAAATTGGATTTCCAACATGCAACATGGATATTAAAGATTATGTTATTCCTAAGCTTGGAGTTTATGCAGTTAAAATTCATCAAAAAAACAGTGGTAAAATTTTAAAAGGAATAGCTAATATAGGCTATCGACCAACTTTTAATCAAAAAAAATTACTCTTAGAAGTATATATTTTCAATTTTTCAGGCAATCTTTACAATAAGTACTTAACTATTGAGTTTATAAATTTTATAAGAAAAGAAAAAAAATTTAAAAATATTAATCTGTTAAAAAAACAAATTAATTCAGACTTAAAATTAGCTAAAAAAAAATTAAATTAATTTATGAGTAAAGAAAACATTAACTTACCAAAAACAGAATTCTCAATGAAGGCTAATTTACAAAATAAAGAACCAGGTATTGTTGATTTTTGGAATAAAATTGACTTATATAATAATTTAAGGGCAAAAAGCAAAGGTAGAGAAAAGTTTGTACTTCATGATGGTCCGCCTTACGCAAATGGAAATATACATATGGGTACAGCACTTAATAAAATTCTTAAAGATTTAGTTGTAAAATTTCATCAAATGAATGGCAAAGATTCTGTTTATGTACCTGGTTGGGATTGTCATGGCTTACCAATTGAATGGAAAATTGAAGAACAGTATAAAAAAAATAAAAAAAATAAAAATGAAGTTCCTATAAATGAATTTAGAAAAGAATGTAGAGATTTTGCCAGTAAATGGATTGAAGTCCACAAAGAACAATTTAAAAGATTAGGTGTTATTGGAGATTGGGATAATTACTATTCGACAATGAGTTTTGGTGCAGAAGGTCAAATTGTTAGAGAACTTGGAAAATTTTTAAAAGAAGGAAGTTTATACAGGGGCTATAAACCAGTTTTATGGTCAACTGTAGAAAAAACTGCACTAGCTGATGCTGAAGTTGAATATCAAGATCATAAATCAGATACGATCTATACTGCTTTTAAAGTTAAAAAGTCAAAACTAAAAGAATTGATCAATAGTGAAATAATAATATGGACAACAACACCTTGGACAATTCCTGCAAACAAAGCTTTAGCATTTAATAAAAGTTTAAAATATTTAATTATTAAAATTGAAGATGATTCTGATTTTAAAAATAGACAAATTATTGTAGCCCAACCTTTGTTAAAATTAGTTTTAGAAGAATGTAAAATTAAAAAATTTAGTAAAATTTTAGAATTTAAAGGTAAAGATTTTGAAGGAACTGTTTGTAATCATCCATTCTCAAAAATTGGATATGATTATGATATTCCTATGTTAAGTGCGAGTTTTGTAACTACAGAGCAAGGATCGGGTATAGTTCATTGTGCACCAAGTCATGGACCAGATGATTTTAATCTATGTTTAAAAAATGGAATTAAAGCACTAGAAACTGTTGATGATGATGGAAAGTACACAAGCAATATTCCATTATTTGAAGGAATGCATATTTTTAAAGCAAATAAATTAGTTATTGAAAAATTGAGAGAACAAAAAAATTTATTAACAAATGGAGAACTGGTTCATTCTTATCCTCATTCTTGGAGGTCAAAAGCTCCATTGGTTCATAGAGCTACTCAGCAATGGTTTATCTCAATGGAAAGTCATGGACTAAGAAAAAAAGCTTTAAAAGCAATTGATAATACTAAATTTTATCCTAACAAAGGAAAAGAGAGATTAAAATCAATGATTGAAACAAGACCAGATTGGTGTGTTTCTAGACAAAGAGTATGGGGCGTACCAATTCCAGTATTTATATCAAAAAAAACAAACGAAATTTTAATTGACAATGAAGTAACAGAAAATATTGCAAAAATTTTTGAAAAGGAAGGTGCTGACTGTTGGTTTGCTGGAGATACACAAAGATTTTTAGGAGAAAAATATAAAAGTAAAGATTATGATAAGTTAACTGATATAGTAGAGGTTTGGTTTGATAGTGGCTCAACTCATGCCTATGTTCTTGAAAAAAGAGAGGATTTGAAATGGCCAGCATCTATGTATCTTGAAGGCTCTGATCAGCATAGAGGTTGGTTTCACTCTTCATTGCTAGAATCGTGCGGAACAAGAGGAAGAGCTCCATTTGAATCAATTCTATCTCATGGTTTTGTTGTTGATGGAAAAGGTTTAAAAATGTCTAAATCTTTTGGAAATATTATGGCTCCAGAAGATATATTAAAAAAATATGGCGCAGATATTTTAAGAATTTGGGTGGCAGCATCTGATTATGCAGAAGATTTAAGAATTGATAATTCAATCTTAGAGCAGCATGCAGAGTCCTATAGGAAAATAAGAAATACTTTTAGATATATTCTTGGAAATTTAAATGACAAATATGAAAAAGTAAACTTTGACAAATTAGACATAAGTAATTTACCTGAACTAGAACAGTTTATGCTATGTAAAATATTTAAAATGAACTTGAAGTTTGAAAAAAATTTTAAAATATATAATTTTCATATTTTATACAAAGAATTGTTAAATTTTTGTACAGTAGATTTATCTGCATTTTATTTTGATATAAGAAAAGACAGTTTATATTGCGATAAAATAGATAGTCCCAAAAGAAAATCTACGATAATTTTTTTAAATATTCTTTTAGAAATTTTATTAAAATGGTTTGCTCCAATATTATCTTTTACAACAGAGGAGATTTACTCATTACTTAAAATTAATTCTAATAAAAGTATACATCTCGAAAATTTTCCAAAAATTCCTTCTAAATGGAATAATCAAAATTTAGAAGTTAAATGGGATGAATTAATAAAGATAAGAGAAATATGTAATAGCAGCATTGAACTGAAAAGAGCATCCAAGGAAATTGGATCAAGTTTGGAGGCAAATTTAATAATTTATTTAAATGAAAAATTAACTAAATTTACAAAAGGTGTAGATTTTTCAGAGCTATGCATCACTTCAGATGCAAAAATTGAAAAAAATAAATCAGATGAAATTTTAGTAAAAACAATAAAAGCTAAAGGACAAAAATGTCCAGTTTGTTGGAAAATAAATATAAATAAATGTGAACGACACTCTATATAATTAGATTTCCTAATGGCTATAAAAAATTATAGAACAATCTTGTTTTATTCAATCATAGTGATCATCCTTTTTTTATTGGATAGATTATCAAAATTATATATTTTGAATTTAGCAGAAAGTGAATCCGAAGTTGACATCTATGTGACTTCTTTTTTAAATTTTTATTTGATTTGGAATAGTGGTATAGGATTTGGCCTATTTTCATTTGATAAAAGTATAATTTATCAATCTATTACTTATTTAATATTAGCATTAAATATTGTTATTATTATTATGATATATCGCACAAATGATTATAGAGTTTATTTTCTGCTATTAATTTTAGGAGGTTCTTTAGGAAATTTATTTGATAGACTCTATTATTTTGCAGTTCCAGATTTTATAGACTTTCATGTTAATAATTTTCACTGGTTTATATTTAATGTAGCAGATATATTTATATCAATAGGTATTTTTTGCCTTATTATTATTGAAATTTTTTTAAAAAAAAAAAATGAAAATGAAAAAAAATAAATTTACGATATTAGTTTTTTTTGGATTGTTACTTTTTCTAAGCTCATGTGGAACAGGACTTACAGGAGGAAAAAAAGATAATACTGACGAATTTTTAGTTCAAAAGAAAAATCCGTTAGTACTACCTCCAGATTATAACGATTTGCCTTTACCAAAAGATCAAAAAACAAAAGATGATCGGAGCACTGCAAATATAGATGATGAAATAAAAAAATTAATGGAAAGTGAAGAAAAAGATAATGTTTCAAACGAAGATTCTACAGGAGACAGCTCATTAGAAGATTCCATAATAAAAATATTGAACAAAAATTAATGTTGACGAAAAATATTAATTTTAAGAATTTTGTAATTAAAATTAAAAAGTTTCAAATTTCAAAAAAATTAAAATTATTATTAAATCAAAACAATCCAATATTAACTACATTAAGACCTGAGTACAAATATAGTTACAATAATAGAATTATCTCAAAATTTAAAAAATCTTCAAGTTTTACATTAATTGGAATGGGTGGCTCAATATTGGGAGCTCAGGCAATTTATGATTTTTTAAAATATAAAATAAAAAAAAATTTTTTATTTTTAAATAACATTGACTCAAATTTAATTACAAGACAAAAAAAAAAAAATAATGTTAATTTAATAATTTCAAAATCTGGAAATACGTTAGAAACAATTGTAAATGCAAATATATTTATTAAAAAAAAAGATAGAAATATTTTTATTACGGAAAATACCAATAATTATTTATTAAATTTAGGAAAAAAAATTAAAGCTGAAATTATTGAACATAGAAATTATATTGGAGGAAGATATTCAGTTTTGTCTGAGGTAGGTATGCTCCCAGCAGAATTGATGGGATTAAGTGAAAAAAAATTCAAACAATTTAATAACCTAGTTAAAAATAAAAAATTTCTTAATAGCTTAGTTTCTAACGTTGAGAGTATTTTATATTTTATAAAAAAAGATAAACTTACATCTATAATTTTAAATTATGATGAAAGATCAGACAATTTATTTAAATGGTATCAACAGCTAGTTGCTGAAAGTTTAGGTAAAAAATCAAAGGGTATATTGCCCATTATATCTTCAATGCCAAAAGATAATCATAGCTTAATGCAATTATATTTAGACGGACCTAAGAACAGTTTTTATACTTTTTTTCATGTTTTTGATAAGCAATCTATAATAATTAAGAGTAAAGAATTATTTTCAAAATCAAAAAATATTGTTAGCAAAGATTTAAATAAAATTCTTTATTCACAAAAAATTGCAACAGAAAATGTTTTTAAAATAAAAAAAATACCTTTTAGAAGTTTTGAAATATTTAATAGAGATGAAAAAACTCTTGGTGAATTATTTACTTTTTTTATACTTGAAACAATTTTGTTAGGAAGAGCACTACAAGTAAACCCTTTTGATCAACCATCTGTAGAATTAATAAAAAAAGAGACAAGAAAGATTCTAATTAAAAATTAACTACCAAAAATAATTTTAGAAATCCCATAATATTTTTCTAACAAAATATTAAATTTAATTGGTAAATTATCTTTTTCCTTTTTATGTCTATGAATAATAATAATCCCATTTTTTTTAAGCAATTTTAGCTCCATAATAGTTTTTAATAGATCAGTTATTTTTTTTTCTTTATATGGAGGATCTAAAAAAATAATTTCAAATTGATTATTTAATGAATGAAAAGCATTTTTTTTAAATATATCTAAATTAATGACTTTTGTTTGATTAACACACCCTAAATGAACTATATTTTTATTTAATATTTTTAATACATTTTGATAGTTTTCATAAAAAACAATTTTTGAGGCACCTCTTGAAATACATTCTAGTCCAAACGACCCAACGCCTGAGAATAAGTCTAATATATTAGAATTTTAGATCTTATTTCTAATTATATTTGAGTGTTGAATAATGTTGAAAATAGATTCTTTTGTTAAATCTTTAAGAGGTCTTGTTATTTTATCACTTGGTTGTAAAATTTTTTTACCTTTGTATTTACCAGAAATAATTCTCATTATTCAATAACTTTATAACCTATATCTTTGCGATAAAATCCATTAGACCAATTCAGTTTATTGATTAAGAGAATTGAATTTTTGCGACAATCCTTAAATTCATCAGATAGATTCACAAAGTTTAAAACTCTACCACCATTAGAATAAATTTTACCTTCTTTTTTTATTGTTCCTGCATGATAACAATAATCATTTTTTCTAAGTTTGATTTGATTCATATTTTCTATAAGAACATTATTTTCATAGTTATCTGGATATCCTTTTGAACAAAGAACTATGCATAAACTTTTTGTATTATGCCATTCAATTTCAGTATTTGATAAATTACCTGAACAACAGCTATTTATAATATCAAATAAATCTGATTTTAATTTTGGTAAAATAGTTTGACATTCAGGGTCACCCATTCTTACATTATATTCTATTAAGTAAGGTTCATTATGAATTATCATTAAACCAGCATACAAGAAGCCTTTATAATTACAGCCAAAGTCTTGTAATCCTTTTATTGTTGGATTAATTATTTTCGTAATTATTTTTTTATCCAGTTCATTATTTATTAGTCTTGAAGGTGAATAAGCACCCATTCCACCAGTATTTTTTCCTTTGTCTCCTTCTAAAACTCTTTTATGATCTTGTGCTGTTTGAAATTTTTTAATAGTTTTTCCATCACTTATTAAAAAATAGCTCATTTCTTCCCCTTGTAAGAACTCTTCAATTAATAGGTTTTTAGCAAAACCAAATTTTCCTTTAAATATTTCTTCTATAGCATTTATTGCTTGGTTTTTATTTTCACAAACATAAACACCCTTTCCAGAAGCAAGCCCATCAGCCTTAACTACAATAGGAAATTTTGTTTTTGCAAGATAATCATTAGCTTCTTCAAAGCTTTTAAAGATACCAAACTTTGCTGTTGGTATTTTATATTTTTCACAAAGTTTTTTTGTAAAAATTTTTGAACCCTCGAGTTGAGAAGCAATTTTATTTGGACCAAATACTTTGATGTTATTTTTTTCTAAAAAATCAACAATTCCATCAACTAAAGGTTTTTCTGGACCTACGATTATCATTTTAATTTTTTCCTTAAAAATAAAATTTTTTAATTCATCAAAATTACTTAAGTTAATTTTAATGTTTGTAGCAATATTTTCTGTACCAGCATTGCCTGGAAAACAAAAAATTTTTTTTACTTTTTTTGACTTATAAAGACTTAAACAAATAGAGTGTTCTCTTCCTCCGCTTCCAATAATACCTATAATCATATATATAAATATATAGTTTATACATGAAAAATAAATTAGCTAAATTAGAATATTTACCAAATAATTTTAAAATTTTGGAAGATGGAGACCATGTAATTTGCGCAGTTTCAAAAAAAATTGTTAAATTAGAAAATTTAAATTATTGGAATGTAGAATTACAAGAGCCATATTTTTCATATAAAGAAGCATTTATTAAAAATGAAATGCTTAAAAAAAAATAAAAACTATTTCCAACGATTGTGAGACCAAATCCATTGGCTTGGTTGTTTTAAAATCATTTTTTCAAGTTCTTCGTTTAAAATACCTGATATATATTCAATTGATTGATTTTTTTCAAATTTTATAGGTCTATTTATTTTCATTTTATATTTAAATTTATCAATTCTTTCTATGTATATAGGAACTACTCTGCAGTTAAATTTTTTTGCTAATTGAGCAGGAATAGTTGTTGTAGACGCGGGTTGTCCAAAAAAATTTAATTTTATTCCTTCACTTACTCTTTGATCAATCATTAGCGCAATTGAAAAACCTTTTTTATATAATTGTATTACTTCTCTTGCTCCAGAAATGCCTTTTTTAATTTGATATTTGCAAATATATTTTTTTCTTATTTTTTCCATAATTTTATTTAAAAAAATATTGTTTAATGGCCTATAAATAGCAGCAACATTAATTCCTGATTTTTCTATTTCCATTGCCATTAATTCAAAGTTATTAAAATGACCTGATATAAAAACTACCTGTTCATTATTATTTTTAATTTCTTCAAATATCTCATTTCCTTCAACTTCAAGGTATTGATTTAATTTGGATTCTCTAAAATTTTTAATTGACATGTAGTCTGCTAAGATTCTTCCATAATTAGTCCACATATTTTTAATAATTAAATTTATTTTTTTTTCTTCAATTTCCGGAAATGCTTTTTTAATGTTAGAAGAAATATTTTTTTTAGATCTAAATATTGGTCCAATTAAACCACCAACAAATGCTCCAAAATTTGATGCTGAGCGATATCCTAATATTTTAAAAATTAATAATAAAATTCCAATAAATATAAATTCAAAAAAATACTTAATTATTTTCATAATTTTTTATTCAAAAAATCAACAAATTCATGATTATTTTTAATATCCAATTTAATTTTAGCGACATCAATTCCCTTTTTATTTTCATCTCTTATTCTTAGGTAGTCCTTTTCTGTGGTAATAATTTTTGCTTCACTAAACTTTGCCATATCTCTAATTTTTTTGATATCAGAGTCACTGTAATTATAATGATCAGGATAAAGAATTGTGTTTACCACTTTAAAATTATTTTTTTTTAACATATCGGTAAAATTATCAAAATTACCTATTCCTGCAAAAGCTAAATATCTTTCACTATTATCAAGTTCTTGCAGGTTTGTTAAAGAATAAGTTGATTTAAAAATTTTTAGATGAGAAAATTCTTCCTTAATCTTTTTTTCAAAATTCGATTTATTTGAATTATTTCCATTTAAAAAAACTGCATCATATTTTTTTAAACTTTTTATATTTTCTCTTAAAGGGCCAGACGGCAGTAAAAGACCGTTTCCGATTTCTACTTTTTCATTAAAACAAACTATACTTATATCATACTTAATTTTTTTATCTTGAAGTCCATCATCAAAGATTGCGACATTAAAATTTTCATTTATTGCTTTATTTGTAGCATCTATCCTATTCTTTTCACAAAAAAGTTTTCCTTTAGACTTTAATAATTTTTGTTCATCAATTTGATCTGAATATTTTTTTTTTACGAAACATGCTTTATAATTTAAATTATTTAAAATTTTAATTGTTTCTATAGATAATGGTGTTTTTCCTGTTCCACCTACATAAATATTTCCAATACAAATTGTTTTAATATTATCAATTTTATTTTTTTTTTTACTTGTTAAAAAATTATAAATCATCACTAAATAAGAAAGTGGCAACAATAGATAAGCAAAAAAATGTGGTTTTTTATAATCCCAAAAATTAGGTTTTTTAAATTTCACGTTGCTTTATAAATTTTTTTATTTCTATCAATGATGAATGCAAAATTACATTTCCTAGCTTTTTTAGATTATAAATTAGTTCTTCACTACTAACATTTTTTTTCAGTATAATTCTAAGCTGAGAAACAAGATGCGCTAAATTATTAACTTTAATAGAAATTTTATTTTTATCTAATAGACTATATATTTCATTGAAATTATATATATGTGAGCCATGTAATATTTTGCAACCTAATCTAGCGGGTTCCAAAGGGTTTTGACCACCATGTTTAATCATTGAACCTCCTAGAAACACTATTTTACAAAGCTTAAAAAAAGCTTCTGTTTCACCATAAGTATCAACTAAATAAATCTCTGTATTTTTTTTTATTTTATTTTTAGAACTATGTAGATGAGTTACTAGACCTAAATTTTCAATATCTTTGTATATTGTTTCAACTCTATTGATGTGGCGAGGTATAATTATTGTTAATAAATTTCTAAATTTTTTTTTTAACTTTTTATGAGCGTAAACACTCAACAATTCTTCATTATAATGTGTACTTGAAGCACACCATATTTTTTTTGAACTAAAAAAATGTCTTAAATTTTTATTTGAAGTCTTTTTTATCTTAATTTTTGTTTCTGAAAATTTTAGATTTCCTAAAAGTTTTATCTTCTTAACTCCTAATAGGTTTAAGTATTTTTTTGTTTCATTATTTTGTGCAAGTGCCACATTAAAACATTCAAATATCATTTTGCTAAATTTTGATATTTTTTTCCATTTTCTATATGATCTTTTAGTGATTCTTGCATTTAAGAGAATTAAAGGAATATTTTTTTTCCTAATATTTATTAAAAAATTTGGCCAAATTTCAGACTCAACAAAAAAAACTGCTTTGGGTTTCCAATAATTGAGAAATTTTTTACAAAAATAATTTCCATCAATTGGAAAAAATTGATGAATTGTTTTTTTAAATCTAAATTTTTTTAATATATTTGAAGAACTTAATGTTGAAGAAGTAATTAATATTTTGTTGATTGATTTATCTTTTTCTAAATTTTCTATAACAGGAATTATACTTATTATTTCACCAACACTTGATCCATGAAACCAAACTAAATTTCCAGAACCTCTTTTTTTTGTAAAAAAACATAGTTTTTCTTTAAATCTTGTTAGATGTTCCTTTTTTTTAATTAATCTAAAAATTATTATTAATGGAGAAATAATAATAATAATATTAATTAAAAACCTATATAAAAACAACATCAATCTTTTTTGATTTGTTTTTCATAGAAATTTCTGTAAATTTTTGAATTTTCTACTAATTCTTTGTGATTACCAGATCCAACTACCGACCCATTGTCAATCACATAAATTTTGTCAGATTTAAGAATAGTTGATAATCTATGTGCAATAACGATGGTTGTTTTATTTTGTGTAAGATAAGTCAAAGCTTCTTGTATTTTACTCTCTGTTTCTGAATCTAAAGAGGATGTTGCCTCATCTAATAAAATTATAGAGCTTTTTTTTATCATTGCACGCGCTATTGATAATCGTTGTTTTTCGCCGCCTGATAATCTTAAACCGTTCTCACCAATTAATGTATCATATTTCTTAGGCAGCTTATTTATAAAATCAGCTGCAAATGAAAGTTTTGCCGCTGTTTCAATATCATTTTCATCAGCTTCTGTATTAGCGTAAATAATATTGTTTCGTATTGTATCATCAAACAAAGTTGTATCTTGACTGACCAATGAAATATTTTTTCTAAGTGAGTACAATGTTGATTTATAAATCGATTGATTATCGATGTGTATATCACCTGATTTAGGATCATAAAATCTTGGAATAAGGTTTAAGATTGTTGTTTTTCCAGCGCCACTATGACCTACAAGAGATGTCATTTTTCCTCCAATAATATCTAAATTTACGGATTTTAGTATTAATTCCTCTTCATTATTATATTTAAAATTTATATTTATAAATTTAATACTTGCATTAGATAATTTTAAATCTGTAGCATCAATATTTTCAGCGATAAGATTTTTATCATCAATAATTGGTAAAATTCTTTTTGAAGCTGAAATACCTTGGCCTATAGCAATATTTAATGTAGCAAGTGATCTAACTGGTTGGTAAGCTAACATCATTGCAGCCAAGAAAGAAAAAAAATTATTAATATCTAGTTCACCAGAAAAAATTAATTTGCCAGAAACAAAGATTAAAGCAGCAATCATTATACCTGTAAGAAATTCCATTATAGGTGTGGCTCTAACAAATATTGTCATAATTTTTTTACCTTTTTCTTTCATTTCATCGAGGTGAACATTAGCTCTCTGATTTTCAAATTTTTCTTTTTGAAAAATTTTTATAATTCTATGATTTTTAAATAATTCAATTAAATAACTATTTAATACTCCTGCTTTTTCCATTGCTTGTGTTGATACTTTTCCAACTCTTTTCCCTAATGATTTAGCAGCTATGCTTGCTACAGGAATCATAATTATTGCCATTAATGCTAATTTCCAATTTTGATAAAACATTACTCCTAATAATCCCAATAAAGTTAGAGTATCTTTAAATAAATTTAATATTACAGTGCTAACGAGATTGGTTATCATACCAGTGTCATTAGTAAGATTTGATACAAATTTTCCTGTATGTTTATTGTCTATTAATTGGGTGTCAGCCTTAATCAGTGACTTTACCATATCAGACTGTATATCTTTTGTAACATCTTGGGCCACACCAATCATTAAGATTCTGGCCAGATATAAAGAACCTCCTTTTGCCGCAAAAGCTAATATTATAGCAAAAGGTATTATCAATAATAATTTTGGATCATGTTCAATAAAAATTTTTTTTATTGCAGGATCTAGCAAGTAAGCTATTGATGAAGTGCTACCAGCAATCACCACAGATAAAGCCATTGCAAGAGCAATTTTTATTACATATTTTTTTGTATAATCTTTATAAAGTCTTTTAAGAGTTTCAGTTGTATTCATTAACTAAAAAATTTTCCAATAACAATTGAACAAAAAATTATTAAACCTACTTCATTATTACTATTAAATATTTTAAAACAATTTTTTTTCTCTTTAATATTTAATTGAGAAATTTGTTTAAAAAATAAATGATAAACTAATAAAGTTAAGGACATAAAAAAAATAAAATTAAATTTAAGAGTAATTCCACATATTATCACGCTTAAAAGAAATATTGAGTAACATATTATTAAAAATGTAAAAGGTATATTTTTAAATTTAATGGAAGTTGATTTAACGCCTATTATTTCATCATCTTTTATATCTTGAAATCCATAAATTGTGTCGTATCCAAGTGTCCAAAATATGGCTCCGAAATACATTATTATGGGTGTAATGCCAAATCCGTTATGAATTGATGTCCATCCTAAAATTACACCATAATTAAATGTTACTCCTAAAAACAATTGAGGCCAATATGTAATTCTTTTCATTAAAGGATAGAGGAATGCAAATGGCATAGAACACAAAGCTAGTATTATTGTTAACTTGTTAAAATTAATTAGAATTAAAAAAGCACAAAGGGATAAAATAAGTACATATATCAAACCCAATACTATTGAAATTTTACCAGAAGCAATTGGTCTATTTTTTGTTCTTTTAACTTTTTTATCAAAATTTTTATCACATATATCGTTCATTATGCATCCAGCAGATCTCATAAGTATTGAACCTGCTAAGAAAAAAAAGGCATATTGAAAATAAGTAAATAACTCCGTATCAAAGTTATATGCAATGGTTAATCCCCATAGACATGGCCAAAACAAAAGCATAAAGCCAATAGGTTTTTTCAGCCTTATTAGTTCAATAAATAAATTTAGATTTTTCATTTAAAATTTACTTGTAAATAACAAAGGCTAGTTTCATAATCAAACTGATTCGTTATGAATATAGATTATACAGTAACCGCTTTAATGTTTCCTGCCATACCACTTACAATGAGCATTTATAGTAATAGATTTCATACGCTAAGCAGTTTGATTAGAAAACTTCACGATGAATTTGTTTTTGAGAAGCACATTCCACCAGAATGGGAAAAACAGTTAATTAATCTTAATGGAAGAATAAATATACTTAAAACTACAATCATGTTTGCATCATTCGGTTTCTTATTTAATATGTTAACAGTTTTCGCTCTTTATTTGGATAGAATTTTTATAGCAAGAGTAATTTTTGGATCTTGCTGTTTGTCAATGATAATTTCGATTATTTTTTTTATAAGAGAAATTCATCTCTCTACAATTTCTTTAAAGCTACATATGTCCGATATGGATGTAAAATTAGATTAAGGTATAATTATTGCCGGACCAATAATTTTTCTATTTTCCAAGTCAGTATGCGCCTGAACAACATCATCTAATTTATATTTTTTAAAGATATTTATTTTTATTTTTCCTGATCCAATTTTTTCGAATAAAATTTTTGCGGCTTCATTTATTTCCTCTCTTGTACTTAAATATTGTTGCATAGAAGGTCTTATAAAATACAAACCTTTTGGTTGTAATAATTTCGGAACATCTATTGGAGATAAAGCTCCTGAGGCATTACCAAATGAAACCATCATTCCTCTTGTACATAAACATTCTAACGATCCTTCAAGAGTACTTTTACCTACGCCATCATAAACTACTGGAACACCCTTACCATTAGTGATTTCCAATACTTTCTTTGAAAAATTTTCTTTGTTATAATTTATTATATGATCATATCCATAACTTATTGCTTTTTGTATTTTTTCATCATTTCCAACAGTACCTATGACAGTACATCCAAGGGTTTTTGCCCATTGCCCAAATATTTGACCTACGCCTCCTGCTGCAGCATGGAATAGTATAGTTTGTCCAGATTTAACTGGATAAGTTTTATGCAATAAATAAAAAACAGTTAATCCTTTTGTCATTAAAGTTGCCGCAACTTCTAAATCAATATTGTCTGGAACTTTTATAAGATTTTTTGTTGGATAGTTTCTGTGTGTTGAGTATGCTCCAAGTGGTGCACCAGCGTAAGAAACTTTGTCACCAATATTAAAATCTTTAATATTAGATCCTACTTCTTTAATTATTCCTGCGCCTTCAGCACCTATACCTGTAGGTAATTTTAATGGGTAAAGACCTGATCTGTGGTAGTTATCAATATAATTTAATCCTATAGCCTTGTGTTCAATTGTAACTTCATCGTTTCCTGGTTTATCTAAAGTTATATCTTTTAACTCTAAAACTTCAGGCCCTCCATTTTTTGATATTTCTACTACTTTCATTTTACAAATGTACCATTATGATAATCTTGAACAGCTTGCAAGATCTCCGCTTTAGTATTCATAACAAAAGGTCCACCCCTAGCTATAGGTTCACCAATTGGTTTGCCAGAAATTAATAAAAATTTTGCTTTTGTTAAGGCAGATGCACGAATTTTTTCACCTTTTGTTAACAAAATTAAAGTTGAATTTTTAACTTTTTCATGACTTTGTTCTCCTATTTTAATTTCACCATCAATTAAATAAATAAAAGAGTTGTGAGATGATGGTAATTCAAAGTTAAAATCTTTATCTTTTTCAAGATCTATATCAAAATAAATCGGATCTACGTTATGACCCTTTACAGAACCTTTAGCATTTTTAAATTTTCCAGCAATAACTTTTACTTGCTTATCGTTATCTTTATGGATCTGCATTTTATCTGAGTCTATGTAAATATAGTCAGGTTTACTCATTTTTAGTTTTGCTGGCATATTTACCCATAATTGAAATCCGTGAAGCCGACCTTTAGACATAGCTGGCATTTCAGAATGAATAATTCCGCTACCAGTTTTCATCCACTGAACATCTCCTGAAGACATTTTACCTTTAGCACCTGTGCTATCTTCATGTTCAAATTCACCACATAACATATAGGTGACTGTTTCAATTCCCCTATGAGGGTGAGGAGGAAAACCTCCTATATAATCATCTTTATTTTCTGACCCAAATTCATCTAGCATTAAAAAAGGATCATGGTAGTCAATAAGATGTGTTCCAATGCTTCTTTTTAATTTAACACCAGCACCATCTGATGCTGCAACTGGCTCTATAATTTTACTTACTTCTATATTTTTCATTTATTTGTTTAAAAGAAGATAATTACTTGATTAAACAATATCAAGTAACTGTTTTAAGTTCTTTACTTCGTATTTTGGTTTGTAGTCAAGGTTATCAAAAATATTATTATTTCTGTTTACCCAAATAGGATTATAACCATAATTTCCTCCACCAGATACATCCCAAGTATTTGCGCTTAAAAACACAACTTCTTCTTTTTGTATTTTGTATTTTTTAATTGGTATATCGTAAACTTTTGAATTTGGTTTATAAATTCCAACTTCTTCGATTGAAAAAATATCATCGAAAATATTATCTAAATTATTATTCTTAACTAATTCATTTAAAAGAGCAGGTGTTCCATTAGAAAGAATAGCAAGTTTATAATCCTTTTTTTTTAGATTTTGCAAAACTTCTTTTATCTCTGGAAAAGTGGATAATATTTTATAAAGATCTAATAATTCATTTCTTATTGATGGATCTATTTTAAAAGCTTTCATTGATTTATCTAAACTATCTTCTGTAACTTGCCAAAAATCTTTATGTTTTTTCATCAGACTTCTAAGCCAAGTGTATTCTAACTGAGTAGTCCTCCAATAGCTTGAAAAATCTTCCCACTTATCGCCAATTTTGTCTTTGCACTTTTCTGCTGATGAGTTGACATCAAATAAAGTGCCATAAGCATCAAAAATTATTGCTTTAACATTTTTCATAAATTAACTTAGTAAATATGAGTAATATTAGATTATTTTTTTCAGAAAGTTTATCACTTAATTTAAAAGCTAAACTTGATAAATCACAATCTTATTATGTAAATAAGGTTATGCGGGTAAAAGTTAATGAAAGCTTTTCTTTATTTAATAAGAGTGGGGAATGGGAAGCAAAAATTAAAGAAATTTCAAATGGAATAGTAAAATTTAATATTACAAATCAAATAAGACAAAAAGAGAGCTCAAAAGAAATTTGGTTAGCATTTTCCCCAATTAAATCTAATTATTTTAATTTTATGTTACAAAAGGCAACCGAATTAGGTGTAACTAAATTTTTACCTATTATTACAGATCGTACTATTGTGAGAAAAATAAACTATGAAAGAGTTAAGAAAATTATTATAGAAGCTGCAGAACAATCTAATCGTTTGGCTGTTCCTGAAATTGAAGAAACTCAAAATTTAAATTCTTTTTTAAAAAATAATAATAATAAAGTTAACATGATTTTTGGTGACATAAATACTAAAAATCAAAAGCTAGATTTTAAAATTAAAAAAGATATTAAACCAATTTGTGTAATAATTGGACCTGAAGGAGATTTTACAGAAAATGAAAGACAACAAATTATTAGTTTTAAAGATCTTCAATCACTAAAAATAAATAATAATATTTTACGATCAGAAACAGCTGTAATTTCCGTACTTTCTATAATTAATTATTTTTTAAATTTATAAATATTTTTTAATTATTTTAATTGATCTTTTAAGATCATCTTTATGAGTGATACGATCAACATATTTTCCATTTTTAAGTAAGATAATGGGTGAGCTATGATTTACAGTGTATTCTCCATTTTCTGAAAATATTTTTTGACTAGCAATACCCCATGATTGTGAGAGCTTGAATATTTTTTCTGGTTTTCCAGTAATCCCTGTAAATTTTCCTTCAAAAGAATTTAAATAATCTTTCATTACTTCAGGCGTATCTCTTTCTGGGTCAATGCTAATAAAAAAGACTTTTAATGATTTATTTTCTTTTTTTAATCTTTCTAAAATAATACTTAATTTATTCAAAGTCATAGGACATACATCTGGACAATGAGTAAATCCAAAAAATAAAGCTGTAGCTGATCCTTGAAAAGATTTTTCTGTTATTAGATTGTTATTTACATCATTTAGTGAAAATTCTGACCCCTTTATTGATGCGGCATAATCTTCTTTTTTGTCTTGTACTGATAGTACAATAGGTAACATTATAAATAAAAAAATCCCAAAACATCCAGCTAATATTATTATCGATGTCTTTAATTTCATAATTTAATGTTTATATTCTTATTATATAATTTATGTCGAACTTTATTAAGAAACTTTTTGGCACATTAGCAGAAAAACCTTGGGAAAAAGAACAAGCTGCTATTGACTCTTATCATTCCGGTAAGACTTTTAATTTATCATCACAAACTTCAGCTGTTATAGTTATTTTTGGCATGAGCACAGTGTTGTTTAGTTTAATTCTCACTGGTTATCTTTATACAATACCTCCAGAGCAAGATACAAAATTTTTATTTAAACCAAATTTATTATGGATAAATACGATTGTTTTATTTTTTGTAACTTATTTTTTCATCAAAATTACAAAAGATTTAAAAAAAAATAACACAGCTCAGATTAAAAAAAATTTAATCCTAGTTGGTGGATTAAGTTATTTATTTTTATTTGGTCAAATCTTTTTTTGGTATCAATTAATGCAAGATGAAAAATTTATTTATACAAATACCTATTTTTCTTCATTTTATATTTTTACTGCATTACATGGTTTACATCTTTTAGGAGGTTTATTTTTTTGGGGAAAAGTTTGCTCAAAAACTCTTAAATTGAAACAGAGTGAAATTATAAATCAAAAGAAAAGCATATCAGCATTATCTTTATATTGGACATTTTTATTAATTGTATGGTTATTTTTTTTCTTAACTGTTTATGTGTTCAATGATACGTTTATTGCTTGGTGTAAAACTTTACTTACATAAAAAGAACTAAAATAGCTCCAACGACAGCAATTAAAATTAATAATATATTTACAGATTTTAAATATTTTTTAATTTCTGGTTTTTTCTCACCTTTCGAAAAGAATCCTGCTCCAAAAGATATAACAAAATAGAAAAGCAAGACCATAACTAGTATTGCTACTAAAATTCCAAATTTACCTAGCATATTTACTTAAATATATATGCTTATTTAAGGTTTTTTTAAGACATTTTGTCTCTAGATTATATGCGTATTTCTTTTATAAGTTTTCTCTATGCATGTTGGATTTATCTTTTTGGCAGTAATAGTTGGGTCGGTATTGTTCCATATTTTTACCCCATGGTATTGGACAGATATAGCTTCAAATTGGGGATCGATGGACGATACTATTACTTTAACTTTTTGGGTTGGAGGAGGAGTTTTTGTAGCAGTTTGTCTTTTCATGGTCTACTGCATATTTAAATTTTCATACAAAGAAGGACGTAAAGCAGAATACAAACCAGAAGACAAAAAACTAGAGAGAATACTTACATGGGCAACAACTTTGGGAGTTGCAGCACTTTTAGCCCCAGGACTTATAGTGTGGAACCAATATATTAATGTACCAAAAAATGCAATTGATATTGATGTTATGGCTTGGCAGTGGGGATGGCAATATAGATTACCTGGTGAAGATGGAAAATTAGGTAGTACGAAAGTAGAAAATATAAATGACAACAATCCATTTGGAATTATTCTAGAAGATATAAATGGTAAGGACGATGTTTTAATACAAAGTGATGTGTTACATTTAAAAAATAATAGACCTGTAAAAATTTTATTAAGATCAGTTGACGTGCTTCACAACTGGTACGTACCTCAATTTAGAGCAAAGATGGATGCAGTTCCAGGTACTATAACTTATTATTGGTTTGAACCGAATAAGGTTGGTGAGTATGAAGTTTTGTGTGCTGAATATTGTGGAGTTGGGCATTATGGCATGAGAGGAAGAGTTTTTGTAAAAAGTGAACAAGATTATGAAAAATGGTACCAAGAACAGGAAACTTTTTCAGATTTAGTTGCGAAACAAGAAGAAATAGAATTTAGTGGAACAAAATTGGTAAAAAATAATTTAAATGATTAAAAAAAATATATAAAATAGAGGAATTATGTCAGAAGATTTTAACGATAATAAAACAATCCAAGCACAATCTTCAGAAACTATTTCTGGTGAAGGTGTAAGAGGAGTTGCACCCGATAAAGATTATGTAAGACCTGCAGAAGTAGCTGATCAGGATTTATATCATGGACATAGTTTTATTACTAAATGGATTTTTTGCCAGGATGCTAAAGTTATCGGGGTACAATATTTTCTTTTAGCGACATTTACAGGTATAATTGGTCTTATTCTTTCTTGGTTAATGCGATTACAATTAGGTTTTCCAGGAGCAGCTGGTTTTATGACAGCAGAACATTATTATCAGTTCGTTACTATGCATGGAATGATAATGGTAGTTTACTTTTTAACAGCACTCTTTCTCGGTGGATTTGGTAATTATTTAATTCCATTAATGGTAGGAGCAAGAGATATGGTTTTCCCATATGTTAATATGGTAAGTTTTTGGATGTTTTTTGTTGCAGTTGGAGTTTTATTGGCGAGCTTTTTTGTACCAGGTGGACCAACAGGATCAGGTTGGACACTTTATCCTCCCCAGGCAATTTTAGAAGGAACTCCAGGATCAGGTATGGGAATAATTTTAATGTGCGTATCTTTAATTTTATTCGTAGCTGGATTTACTATGGGTGGATTAAATTACTTAATCACAGTTTTACAAGCTCGTACTAGAGGAATGACATTAATGAGGATGCCTTTAACAGTCTGGGGTATTTTTACAGCAACTGTTTTAGCAATGTTAGCTTTTCCAGCGCTATTAGTAAGTGCACTAATGATGACTTTAGATAAAGTACTTGCAACAAGTTTTTTTATGCCAACAATTTTAAAAGCCGGTGAAGTTCTGGAGTATGGTGGAGGAACTCCTATTCTTTTTCAACATTTGTTTTGGTTTTTCGGCCACCCAGAAGTTTATATTGTTGCTTTACCTGCTTTTGGAATAGTTTCAGATTTAATCTCTGTTCATTCCAGAAAAAATATTTTTGGATATAGAATGATGGTTTGGGCAATCGTTATTATAGGAGCTCTAAGCTTTTTTGTTTGGGCACATCATATGTATGTTAGTGGAATGCACCCTTGGTTTGGATTTTTCTTCGCAACTACAACACTTATTATAGCCGTTCCTACAGCAATGAAAGTCTACAATTGGATTTTAACTCTTTGGAAAGGAAATATTAGGTTGAATACTGTAATGTTATGGTGTCTTGGTTTTATAGTCACTTTTGTAAATGGAGGTATCACTGGTATTTTCTTAGGAAATGTTACTGTTGATGTTCCATTATCTGATACATATTTTGTTGTTGCTCACTTTCATATGGTAATGGGTATTGCACCACTAATGGTGATTATGGGAGCTGTCTACCATTGGTTTCCATTAGTTGCTGGAAGAATGTTAAGTGAAAAGTTAGGAAAGTTGCATTTTTGGATAACTTTTTTAGGAGCATATTCAATATATTTTCCTATGCACTATTTAGGCTTCATTGGAGTACCTAGAAGATATTTTGAAATGTATAACAGCCCATACATAACTTCAGCGGTTGGAGTGAATGAGTTTATAAGTATGGCAGCTTTCTTAGTTGGTGCTGCACAATTTATTTTAATTTACAATATAATTGTAAGCTTAAGAATGGGAAAACCAGCGGGAAAAAATCCTTGGCAAGCAAATTCACTAGAGTGGCTTACACCTACGGTTCCTCCTGAACATGGTAACTGGGGTGATAAACTTCCAGTAATTCATAGATGGCCTTATGATTATAGTGTTCCTGGAGCAAAAGATGATTTTATACCCCAAACAACACCACCAAGCGAAGTTGCTGGAACTGAGGTAGAAAAAACATAAAGAAATAATATATGTCTGAACCAAAAATAGAAGGCTACAAATTTAAACCTGGATATAGTGGAATGGCAGCAGATACTGCTTCTGATCAAACTATGTTTAAAGGTGTTCATTGGGGCAAAGCAATGATGTGGATCTTTTTATTAAGTGATACATTTATATTTAGTTGTTTTCTAATTTCATACATGAAAGGCAGAGGATCAACACCAGAAGAATGGCCAAATCCAAGCGAAGTATTTGCTCTTAACGCATTTGGAGTGCCAGTTCCTTTATTATTGATTGCGATAATGACGTTTGTTTTGATTACAAGCAGTGGAACAATGGCTCTTGCAGTGAAATATGGCTATGAAAGAAATAGAAAGATGTGTGGTTGGCTAATATTAGCTACAGCTTTAGGTGGACTTACGTTCGTTGGAATGCAAGCATTTGAATGGTCAAAACTAATTCATGAAGGGGTGAGACCTTGGGAAAATCCTTTTGGTGCACCACAGTTTGGATCATTTTTCTTTATGATAACTGGATTTCATGGCACTCATGTATCGATCGGTGTAATTTTCTTATTTATTTATGCCTATAAAACTTTTGCAGGACATTATGATGAAGGAAAAAGAGGCTGGTTTACATCAATGAAGGGCGACTATGTAGAAATTGAAATTCTTGGTTTGTATTGGCACTTTGTAGATTTGGTATGGGTATTTATTTTTGCATTTTTTTATTTGTGGTAAATTAAATTATGAGTGAGATTAAAAAAGAACAAACAACAACACATAAGATAGGAATATATCTTTGGATATGGGGACTACTATTTGTTTTAAGTTTCTTTTCATACATGGTGGACTGGTATCAATTCCAAGGATTGCTTAGATGGTCTTTAATATTATTATTCATGTTTTTAAAAGCAGGATTAATAATGGCATTCTTCATGCATTTGTTTTGGGAAAGGTATGCACTAGTCAATGTCCTTTTGTGGCCAATGACTGCAATCGCATGCTTTGTCGGGCTTATGGTTGCAGAAGGTAAATATACACTTTTTTCAAGACTTTTTTATTTTTTTGTAGGAGGTCAGTAGAAGATGGATGGTTACACTGTACTAGCTGGAGGTTTAATATTCTTTGCCCTATTTATTTACTTAACATGGTTTGGAACTTCCATAAAAATGGAAAAGCAAAAAGAAGAAGGCGATAGTATAAAGATTAATCCATATGATAATTTGCCTCTTTCTAGAAAATTAATTGATAAAAAAAATAAACAAGTAGGTTTTTTCGATTTAGGCAATCACATTCTTATTGTTGGACTGGTATTGTTAGTTATATTCATCTCAATAAATGTAGAATAATTTTGTCCAACAATATAATTAAAAAAAAAATTATCCCACTAGATTTAAACGATTATATAAAATCATTAATATTATTGATGAAACCAAGAGTAATGTCTCTTGTTATATTTACATGTGCAGTTGGATTGTTAACCTCAAATTCTAATATAAATATTACCGATGCAATGATAGGAATAATTTTAGTAGCATTAGGAGCAGGAGCTGCTGGTTGTTTAAATATGTGGTATGAAGCTGACTTAGATGCATTAATGACAAGAACCTGCCTAAGACCAATTCCAACAGGAAAGATTAACAAACAACAAGCATTGGTCTTTGGTACATTTCTTACAATATTTTCAGTAGGTGCTCTAAATTACTTTGCAAACTTTATGTCTGCATTTTTATTATTGTTCACAATAGCATTTTACCTTTTTGTTTACACAATATGGTTAAAAAGAAAGACACCTCAAAACATTGTTATAGGAGGCGTAGCAGGTTCACTACCCCCAGTAATTGGTTGGACCATAGCTACTAATTCAATTTCTCTTGAACCAATATCATTATTTTTAATAATATTTTTTTGGACACCCTCTCATTTTTGGGCGCTCAGTCTATACAAGTCAGATGATTATAAAAAAGCAAAAATACCAATGATGCCGCTTACTGATGGAATAGAAAAAACAAAAGTTTATATAGTTGTTTATTCTTTATTGATGTTGCCAGTTATAATTTTACCATATGCAATCAATTTTTCGGGACTAGTATATTTAATTCCAGCAATAATGCTTACAATTTATTATAATTTTATGTGTTATGGTTTGTATAAACATAAAAAAAATAAATTTGTTTTAAAAAAAGCGAAAAAAGTCTTTGGTTATTCAATTTTGTATTTATTTTTAATTTTTGTATTGTTCTTAATAGATAATTTAATTTAAAGATTGCGACCCAAAGAAATTGGGATAGAATCGATAAATAACCACAAAATGAAATATATAAGTACAAGAAGTAGTGCAAAAGAATTCAATTTTAGCGAAGTTTTTATAAAAGGACTTTCTGATGATGGTGGTCTTTATGTGCCAAAATCATTAAAAAAATATAGCACAGAGGAATTATTAGAGCTTAAAAATTTAAATTATAATGAATTATCTACTGAAATAATCAATCTATTTTCAGCGGATTTTATCTCAAGAAAAGAACTTTCGTCTTTAATTAAAAAATCATATTCAACATTTCGAGAAAAAGATGTTGTTAAAATTTCAAACCTAGGAGAACTAAAATTATTAGAATTATTTCATGGGCCAACATTAGCTTTTAAAGATATTGCAATGCAATTCATTGGGAACTTGTATGAATACTATTTAAGTAAAAATGACAGAAAAATAAATATAATTGTTGCAACTTCTGGAGATACAGGTGCAGCAGCTATAGATGCAATTAAAGGAAAATCTAATTTAAATATATTTGTCTTACACCCAAATAATAAAATTTCTTCTGTACAGAGAAAAATAATGACAACAGTAGAAGAAAAAAATGTTTTCAATATTGCAATTGATGGAAATTTTGATGATTGTCAAAATATTGTAAAACAAATGTTTTCTGACTTAGAATTTTCTAAATCTATAAATATGTCAGGAGTGAACTCAATAAATTGGGCAAGAATAATTGCTCAAGCAGTATATTACTTTTACTCATATTTTAAATTAGACAAAGAAACTATTTCATTTTCAGTGCCAACGGGAAACTTTGGTGATGTCTTTGCAGGTTATCTTGCAAAGAAAATGGGATTACCAATTGATAAATTAATTGTTGCAACAAACGAAAATGATATCCTGCATAGAGCTATTTCAAAAGGAGATTATGTTTCAAAAGAAGTTAGAGAAACAATTTCACCCAGTATGGATATTCAATTAGCAAGTAACTTTGAAAGACTAATTTATTATATAAATAATTCTGACTCTGAAATAACAGCAGATATAATGAAAAAAATTAAGCAAAATTCTTACCAAATTGAAAAGAATAATTTAGAAATGATTCAAAAAGACTTTCTATCAGAAAGTTGTAATGAAAAAGAGACTTTAGATATCATTAAAAAAAATTACGAAGAAAATAATATGATATTGGATCCACATACAGCTGTTGGAGTAGGGGCTGCAAATAAACTATCTTTTAATGATTGTGTAGTTTTATCAACTGCTCACCCATGTAAATTCCCAGATGCTACAAATAATGCAATAAATACGCATGAAAAATTACCTGAGGAACTTCAGCATGTACTTTATAAAGAGGAAAATTTTAAAGTATTAAAAAACAATACTGAAGAGGTAAAAAACTTCGTTAAAAGCAAAGTTTAAATGGGCGTTCTGTTGCCAGGTGCCCCGAACTTTGTAGCATATTCGCGAATATTATGAATTGAAAAGTGAGATTTTGCACTAGTAGTGCGGTCCTAGTGCGGTAGGATTTTGTGTGCTAAATTTAATTAAATGAAAAAGCTTTTAGGGATCTTGGTTCTGGGTTTATCACTTTCTCTAGTTACATCACAAGCCATTTCAGCAGGATGCAAAGTTCCAAAAAAACCTAAAGAAAAAATCATAGAAGCGCCAGAAGTAGTTTTAAAGAAACAAAAAACTCCAACCAATACTATCGGAAAAATTCTATCGAAAAGAAGAACAATAAATGTCTTTAGAGCTTGGAATGGGCCAAACAATGATAGTGAAGAAAAACCTTATGGTCTTATGTGGAGCGGAAGCAGAGACAACATTTTACAGACAAAAATTAGCACTAAGCCGCCTTATGATGCAGGTAAGGAAGATAGTCTAATTCTTCACGAACAATACTGGGCTTATTTTTTTCCTGAAAATGGGATTAGCAAAACATCAAAATATTATACTAACATTAGATTCGTATTTGACCCATGGGAATTAAAATCAATCGAATATGGATTTGCAAGAAAGTTAAATTATCACCATCCAGACTGGCCTAATCATTTAGCTCTTAGAGCTTTATCCATGAAAGAAGTTGGTTATCACGGAGTGATGTTTGATCTTTGGAAAAATTTCCATCCAAATGATAAAAAACCTTATTGGCCTTCGTCAAAAAAGGCGCAAAAAAAAGTTCAAGAAGGAAGGCTTAAAATAGCGAAAACAATTAGAGATAAGATGGGAGATGATTTTATAATTCTTGGTAATACTAATTACGAAAAAGACAAATCTATCCATAAGTACATGAATGGAGTCTTTTTAGAATTTTGGAAAGAGAAAAATCAAGGAGGATATTCTTGTAAGAAAATTTCAGAAATGGAAGATGTTATAAAATTTCATGATCAACATTTATCTGAACCAAGAATAATAGCTGTAGATGTATGGAGAATAACTAAAAAATTTTCTGGCAATAGGTGGGAAAATTTTCCACTAATAGAAAAGGACAGACGTTCGCCTGAAAATATTAAATTTGCTAAACTTTTTACTGCGATGGCTATGGTTATCCCAGAAAATGGATACATTAGTTATGTTGATAATAATTGGGAATATTTCCGTGATCATTTTGGTGTATATCATGATTTTTATAATATCGATCTTGGAAAAGCTACAAGTCATGGAATGGAAATAACAGAAGGCCTTGGTTATAAAAAATATGAAAAAGGTTTAATTGCTTATAACCGCACAAAATTTAAATATATAATTAAATTTAAAGATGGAAAAAAAGTTGAAATAGGACCACTGGAAGGAGTATTTGTTAAAGGCTAATGAAAAAACTTTTAGGGATCTTGGTTCTGGGTTTGTTGTTAAGTGGGAATGCTTTTGCAGACAAACCGGTCATTATATGTTCATTTCTTTCTTTAGAAGGTAAGTGGTTAGGAGAACATATCTTCGACTTAAATGTCTCAAATATATATAAAATTACTGAATATGATTCAACTGGGATAAGGTGGTATTACTTTGCTGATACTGGGGAAAAGCTTGAAAATTCTGTTAACAGACTTACTGGGCGTATACAGTATACAGTAATTGAAAAAAATGGATCCAAGTTTCATTACAGAGGTATATGTTACCCTCATTCTTTCGGTCAAAAATTTTAACTCAGTGCGGTACCAGTGCGGTCAAAAACAATTTTTATTACAATTAACCAAATAAAACCTACAAAGTATTAAATTAAGTAGGGGCGTTCTGTTGCCCGGTGTCCCATTATGAGTTTGCAGCCTCTCTAGCAATTAAATCGACTTCATTATTTAATTTATTACTAGAGTGTGCTTTTACCCAACTCCACTTTATATCAAATTCATTAGATAAATAATCTAACTCTGTCCAAAGTTCTTTGTTTTTAACTGGTTGTTTGTTTGCAGTTTTCCATTCATTTTTTTTCCAGTTATGGATCCACTCTGTTATTCCTGACTTTACATATTTAGAGTCTGTAATAATTTGAACTTTACTGCCTTTGGGGATTTTTTTTAAGGCTTTTATTGGAGCAAGTAACTCCATTTGATTGTTGGTAGTATTTTTTTTACTTCCTTTTATCTGAGTTTTTTTTCCATCACCAATAATTATTGCTGCCCATCCACCATTTCCTGGATTTCCTATGCATGATCCATCAGTATAAACTTTAATCATTTAATTATAATAATTTTTAAAATTTTTAAATTTATTATGTACTTTAAGTTTTTGAATATACTCTCTTGGATTCTTTATTTTAATAATGGCATTTTTTGGAGTATTTAAGTAATCATAGGTTCTTGTTAACAAATATCTAAGAGCCGCACCTTTACACAAGATATTTAAAGATTTCTTTTCGTTAACAGAAAACTTTCTTATTTTTGAATAACCTCTAATAAGATTTGTTGATTTTTTCTTATTAAATACAAATTTATTATTTTTTTTATCAAAACATAATGCATTAATACAAATAGCAATTTCGTACATTAAAAAATCATTACATGCAAAATAAAAGTCTATATATCCGTTAAATTTATTTTTTTTAAAAAAAATATTATCAATAAATAAATCAGCATGAATGATTCCATAAGGTAAATTTTTTGGCCATTTATTTTTTATTTCTAAAAAACTATTTTTCGTTAAACTATTTAAATTTGGACTTATACTTTTAGATTTATTTCCAATTTTATTTAATAGCTTTGGCCATTCTTTTAAAGATAATGAATTTTTTCTATAAAGTTTTATTTTTTTTGATGCTCTATGAAGTTTGGCTATATTTTTGCCGATTTCGTAGCAGTTTTTTGAGTTTAATTTTAACTTATCTTTTCCTTCAACGAAAGAAACAATGGATGCAGGTTTATTTTTAATATTAAATAAATAATTTCCTTTTTTACTTTTTTGTGGTTTTGGACAACTAATTTTTTGATGATTCAATTTATCCATTAGACTCATAAAAAAAGGTAAATCTTTTTTTTGTACTCTTTTTTCAAAAATTGTTAAAATATATTTATTATTTTTTGTTTTAATAAGATAATTAGTGTTTTCAATACCTTTTTTAATACCTTTAAATGAAATTATTTTTCCTAAATTAAACTTTCGGTCAATGGACATTATATCGTTTCTTGAAATTTTAGTGTATACGGCCATTTAATTTAATTTTCCTGGAACTTTGAAAACAATATTTTCTTTTACGATTTCAATTTCATTAATTTTGACATTAAATTTACTTTTAATTTGATCAATGAAATCTTTTACTAAAACTTCTGGAGCAGAAGCTCCAGATGAAACACCAATAGTGGAACATTTTTTAATTTTATCAATTGGAATTTTACTTTCAGAATGTATAAGTTCTGTATATTTACAGCCTGCCTTTTCTGCTACTTCAACGAGTCTTAGCGAATTTGATGAATTTTTGCTTCCAATAATAAAAAACATATCACAATTTTTTGCTATTTTTTTTACTGCAGCTTGTCGATTAGTAGTTGCATAGCAGATATCTTCTTTTACTGGTTCTCTTATATCTGGGAATTTCTTTTTTAACGCATCAATAATATTTTTTGTATCATCAACTGAGAGTGTAGTTTGTGTAATATAAGCAATTTGCTTTCCTTTGCTGTTTTTATATTCTTCTACATCTTTAACTGTTTGTATTAAATCAATTGAACCATTTGGTAGTTGACCCATAGTTCCAATTACTTCTGGATGATTTAAATGTCCAATTAACAAAATATGGTAGTTAGCTTTATGTAAATTTTCAGCTTCCCGATGAACTTTTGATACCAAAGGACAAGTTGCGTCAATATATTTCATTTTATAATTAATAGCTTCAGCAGGAACTTTTTTAGGAACTCCATGGGCTGAAAAAATTACTGGTCTTGATTTATCTTCAATTTCATCTAATTCTTCTACAAAAATTGCGCCGATATTTTTTAAACTATCAACTACATACTTGTTGTGAACAATCTCATGTCGAACATAAACTGGAGGCCCATATTTAGTCACACTTTTTTTAACGATTTCAATTGCTCGCTCTACGCCAGCACAGAATCCTCTTGGGGAAGCTAATAAAATTTTTAGTTTTTTATTACTCATTTTTTTTTAAAAGATATTCGAGCAATATATGTGGAAATGCTAAAGACAACAAACCAATAAAAATTATTTTAAAAATTTCTTCATTTATTTCATAAATATTAGACAAAAAATTTAAGAGAGTTATGAATTAATCTTTTTTAATGCTATTTTTGATTCTTCTAAATTTTTTTCAAAAAGATTATCTAGTTTTGATTTATCTATAGATGTATTGATAATTTTTTTTACGGAATCTACTGCTATTCTTATTGAAACATCTTTTATTTCTTTAAGAGTAGCTTCTTTCATCTGAGTAATTTTGCTTTTTGCTAAATTTTTCTTAATTTCTGACGATTTGTGAAATTTATCATTCATTTCAATTACTAATCTATCGCAGTCTTTTTTATTTTGTTCTAAAATTTTTTTACCTTCTAATTGTGCACTATCAAGTTTTTTTTGAGCATTATCTAATAAAACTTTTGCTTCAGTTCTAAGTTTTTCACTTTCTTCAATTTCATTTTTTATATCTAATATAAGCTTGTTTAATAATTCATTTATTTTTTTTGGAACTTTTAAATAAATCAATCCCAAAAAAAATATTATAAACGAAATTGCTACCCAAAATGTTGCATCAATTGTCATAATAATTTATACTTTTTTTTTGATACATCCTCAACTATTGCAGAAATACTGCTATTATTTATTTTAATTCCTATAAGTTGATTAATTAAATCAGCAGATGTCTCAATTGCAATTTTATAAATTTTTTCAGGCGCTTTATTTTTGAAGTCTTGAATTTCTATTTCAGCTTTATTAATTTCAGCATTGATTTGGTTTTCTAAATTTTCTTTTTTTTTATTAATATCTTTTAGAATTTTTGCTCGATTTTGATTGAAATAATTTTTTGCTTCAATTTTGTTATTATTAATAATTTTATCATATTCTTTAATTTTTTGTTCACTTTCTTCTCTTTGTTTTTCTGCAGCCTCAATATTTTCTAAAATTTGTGATTTTCTTATTTCAAGATTTTTACTTATTTTTGGAAGGATAAGTTTAGAAAGTAATATGTAGAGTATTCCAAAAGTAAGCGTTAACCAAAAAATTTGAGAAATCCAAAATTCTGGATTCAATTGAGGCATTCCACTATTTCCACTAGCAAAAGCTTCCTTTAATGTGAGGAAGCTTAAAAATACTAAATAAAAAAATATTTTTTTAATCATTAAATTTAAAATGCAAATAAAATAATTAATGCAACTACCAATCCGAATAAGCCAGTAGCTTCAGCTAAAGCAAAACCTAATAATAGATTAGGAAATTGCTTTTGAGCTGCAGATGGATTTCTCATTGCGCCTGAAAGGTAATTACCAAAAATAATACCTATTCCAACGCCAGCGCCAGCTAAAGCAATTGCTGCTAAACCAGCTCCGATCATTTTTGCCGCTTCTAATTCCATTGTATCCTCCTTTTTTTATTAATGGTGTAAATTTAATGCATCATTTAAATAGATGCAGGTTAAAATTGCAAAAACATATGCTTGAAGAAAAGCAACTAAGATCTCCAAACCTGTCAATGCAACTGAAAAACTTAGTGGGAGCCATCCACCAACTATTCCAAGACTTATAACAAAACCTCCAAAGACTTTCATCATAGTATGTCCAGCCATCATATTTGCAAACAAACGAACAGACAAACTAATTGGTCGACTCAGGTATGATATAATTTCAATAACAACAATTAAAGGCATTAATACGAGTGGTACACCACTCGGTACAAATAATTTTAAATAACCCAGTCCATGTTTAATAAATCCAATAATTGTTACTCCTATAAAAATAAATGATGCCAAAACAAATGTTACGATAATGTGACTCGTAACTGTAAAAGAATAAGGGATCATCCCAAACATATTACAAAATAATACAAACATGAAAATTGAAAAAATAAATGAAAAATATGGTTTTGCTTTTGACCCAGCAGTATCACTTATCATTTTGGAGATAAAAGTGTAACTTAACTCGGCTAATAATTGCATTTTGTTTGGAATTAATGAATTTTTTTTTGATCCAAGATTAAAAACTAACAAAATAGTAATTGAGCTAATCACCATAAATAAGCTTGCGTTAGTAAAAGATATATCTATCTGTCCTAATTTAATTTCTGGACCAATTCTGTATACATTGAATTGGTGCATTGGATTTGTTGCCATAATAGTTTTTTATTTCTGCATTTTTTTTGCAGATTTGAAGACATTTAGAATACCAGCAACCACACCTACAAAAAAAAAAATTAATATTAACCATGGTTTAGTACCAAAGGTCTTGTCTAAAATAAACCCAATAATTGTCCCAACGACTACAGCAGACACCAATTCTGTGCTCATTTTGAAGGCTGTTCCGATTGAAGATGGAGATTGTTTATTTTTATATAAATTTTTTCTTGAGAGTTTATTTTTTGCAATTTTTAAGCGAATTTTAAATGAATTTTTTGGCATTAAATTCTTATGCAACTATGCTTTCAGCTTTTTGCAAATCAACAGCAACTAACTGGCTAATTCCTTTTTCAGGCATAGTTACACCATATAGTCTATCCATTTTTGACATTGTTAAAGCATGATGTGTAACAATTATAAAGCGTGTACTAGTTATTTTAGTTAGTTCGTCCAATAGATTACAGAATCTAGTAACATTGGCATCGTCTAGCGGTGCGTCGACCTCATCAAGCACACAAATTGGAGATGGATTGGTTAGAAAAACAGCAAATATTAATGATAATGCAGTTAAAGCTTGCTCGCCACCAGAAAGTAAAGTTATAGATTGAAGTCTTTTTCCTGGAGGACTTACGAGCATTTCCAATCCCGCTTCAAGAGGATCATCTGAATCTACTAATTCTAACTTTGCATTACCTCCACTGAATAGTTTTGTATAAACTTCATTAAACTTTCTATTAACTTTTTCAAAAGCTTCTAAAAGTTTTTCCCGACCTCTTTGGTTAAGTTCATTAATACTTTCTTTTAATTTTATAATTGCTGTTGCTAAATCTCGTCTGTCTTGTTCCATTTTTTTAATTTCAATTTCATACTTGCTAGTTTCTTCATTGGCACGAAGATTAACAGAACCTAATTTTTCTCTTTCTCTTTTTTTTTGATCTAATTTTTCTTCTTGAGTCACAGCATCAGGTAGATCTTCAACATTGTTTAAATTAGAAAATTCAAGAACATTATTTTCATTTAAATTTAGTTCAGTTTCAACTCTATCTAAAAGGTCATCTTTTCTTTTTTTTAATCCTTCAATAGTTGCACCAGAACTAGCTTTTCTTTCTCTAATTTGAATCATTTTTTCTTTAATTTCATTTAATTCAGATCCTAAAGAACTAATTTTTATATCTATTTTTTCAATTACAATTTCATTCTCATTTTTTTCATTCTCTGAAGTTCTTAAACTTTCAGAAATTTGACCTTTTTTTTCTGCTTGAATTTCTGGCTGTTTTTCAAGGTCACTTAATTTATTCAACAATTTATTTTTTCTATCTGTTAGTTCCTCTACCATTTTTTCTGAATTTAAAAGTAAGTTTCTCCAACTTCCAATTTCAGTTTCAATAGTTTTAATTCTTTCATTTCTTTTAATTGATTCTTTTTTAATAGATTGATTTTTACTGAAATTATCTGCGTAACTTTCTTGAAGTGATTTTATATTTTCATTTTTAGAAACTATTTTTAATAACTCGTTTTGATCGCTTTCTCCTTTTAATTTTTGACTTATAGAGGATAAAACAACATAAGATTCTTCCAATAATAATTTAACTTCATTTAATTTATTTTCATTAATTAAATTTTTAATTTTTGTTATTTTTTCTTTTACATCTTCAATGGATGCAATATTTTTTTGAAGAATTTCTAAATTAAAGTTTTTTAAAATTACTTCTACTTTTTCTTGTTCAATTTTTAGTCTATTTTTTGAATAATCTAAATCTTCATTAGATTTTTTTTCAGTTTCATAATATTTTGAGTCAATTTCAATTAGTTCATTCTTTTCTTCTTTTAATCTTTTTTCATTAGAATTAGCATCAATTACAATACTTTTTTCTCTATCAATATCTTCTTCAATTGTTTTTAAAGATTTTTTAATATTTTCTATTTCGCTTTGTATTCTTATGTTCTCTTCGTCTAAGCTTTTTAATTCTAAATTTAAACGTTGTATTTTTGAAAGATTTTCAATATTTTTTTCTCTTAGTGGTGAGACTTTATCATTTTCACTCTTAATTAAATCCTCGAATTTATTAATTTCGGCATTAAAACTACTTACTTCATTTTCTGCTTCACTGTTAATTTCATTTTCCAATTTAATTTCATTTTTTATATCTTTAAGTCTTAAGTAATACAAACCAGCTTCAATTTTTTTTATTTCATCTGAAATAAATTTATATTTAGTTGCCTCTTCAGCTTGTTTTTGTAGATTTTGTAATTGTTTTTCTTGTTGTTTTCTAAGTTCATCTGCTCTTTTAAGATTATTTTCAGCTGCATTTAATCT
This sequence comes from uncultured Pelagibacteraceae bacterium, assembly GCA_902597425.1. GTDB lineage: Bacteria > Pseudomonadota > Alphaproteobacteria > Pelagibacterales > Pelagibacteraceae > Pelagibacter. The sequence goes on from CACJXT010000002.1 coordinate 64,180, forward strand.
TAATTCCGCTTCATGTCTTCGGACATGAAGTCCTGCTATACCTGCTGCTTCTTCTAAAACTGCTCTTCGATCAGTTGGTTTTGCTGTTACCAATGCTCCTATTCGCCCTTGGCTTATAATTGACGGTGAATGAGCACCAGTTGATAGATCAGCAAAAAACATTTGGGCATCTTTTCCTCTTACTTCTTTATCATTAATATAAAACTTTGATCCTTTATCTTTTTCAATTTTCCTTTTAATATGTATTTGATCTAAGTTTTTGTATTGAACGGGTCCATCTTTAATTTCGTTTGTAATATTTACTGATACTTCAGCAATATTTTTTGAAGGTTTGTTTGAAGTTCCAGAAAAAATTACATCTTCCATTCCAGAACCTCGCATACCTTTAGCTGAAGTTTCACCCATCACCCATCTTAAAGATTCTACAATATTAGATTTTCCACAACCATTAGGACCCACTATTCCTGTAAGACCTTTTCCAATTAGAAAATCAGTCTTTTCTGCAAATGATTTGAATCCAATAAGTTGGATTTTTTTAAACTCCATTAATAAACTTATATCAGTTTTTCAATGGATTTTTTTAAATTTTTATAATTTAAAGGTTTATCAAACTTTTTATTATTGATTATTATCGTAGGAGTGGCATTTACTTTAAATTTTTTTACACCTTCGATTCGATCATTTAACACATAATCTTCAATATTTTTATTGTTTGTACATTTTTCAAAATCAATAACAATATTTTCTTCTTTTAAAAATTTTTTCAAATTTTCATTTACTGCTTCCACATTTTCACCAATTACCCATTTTTTTTGATTTGAAAATAAAAAATGTAGTAGGTCTGATTTTCCATCGTTATTACATTGAGCAATTTTTGAAGCATTAAATGCTGCCATGTCTAAGGGAAAATGTCTAAATTCAATTTTAACCACTCCAGTATCAATAAATTCTTTTTTTAATTTAGGGTAAACATTATTATGAAAATCAGCACAGTGACTACATGTTAAAGACTCATATGTAATTATGGTTACTTTTGCATCTTCATTTCCTTCATATATTTGTTTAATAGAATTTGAAGTATCAGCAATTGTTTTGGCGCTAAAAGTTAAAAATAAAATAGTTAATACTAAAAATATTTTTTTCATTTTTGTTTAAAGAGTTTACTTAATTCAATTAATGATTTTTTAATTTTATCATTCTTAATATCAACAATTTTATTAATATATTTGCTATTTGTCACATCATTATTAATTTTAGTCTTTTTAAAATTGGTTTGTTCATCATCAAAGCTTACAAGTTTCAGTTTTTTGACAACAGAATAACCAAAGTAGCTATTCATTTTGTCTAATATTTTTTTTTTAGAGTATTCCATATCCACTTCATGACCTCTTTTTACCATAATAAGCAAATAACTAGCTCCTAATTTATTAGAATTTTTAAATGATTTTGGGTAACAAACTTTAAACAGATCATCTCCAACTATGTATTTCCAGTTATTCAAAGTTTCAGAAAATATATGACCTTTTTTTTTAATTATTTTTTTAATATTTTTTGGCAAAGTGTCTTTAAAGGATCTTAAGCCTTGAATGACTTTGTTTCTCTGCTTAGTATTATTTCTAAATTGCATATGAATAATCTAATATTAACAAAAAAAATTCTCAATTGGTACGATAATAATAAAAGGACTTTACCTTGGAGAAAAAAATGTTCTCAAAAGCAAAGAGAATATTTCACTTTAGTTAGTGAATTTATGCTACAACAAACACAAGTTTCAACCGTTATACCCTATTTTAAAAATTTTATAAAAAATATTCCAAATTTAGATTCTCTTGCAAAAATAAATGAAAAAAAATTATTAAAATATTGGGAAGGTCTTGGATATTATTCAAGAGTAAAAAATTTAAAAAAAACTGCAAAAATAATAGTTATTAAATATAAAAAAAAATTACCAATTACTTTAGGTGAATTAACAAAGCTTCCAGGAATAGGAGAATATACAGCAAATGCCATATTAGCTATAGCTTTTAACAAACCTTATATTCCTTTAGATGGAAATATTGAAAGAATTATTAAAAGATTATTAAATTTAAAATCTGAAGCAGAGATTAGTAAAGAAAATCTTATAAAACAAAAAAAAATTTTAGGAACTTCAAATAGATCAAGCGATTATGCTCAAGCTTTAATGGAATTAGGTGCTCTTATTTGTAAACCAAAAAAACCACTTTGTGATAAATGTCCATTAATTAAAAATTGTAAATCTTATAAAAAACAAGATTTTGAAATTACTATTAAAAGAAAAAAAAAAATTGATAAATTTTTTATGATTAAGATTTTTACAAGAGGAACCAAAATTTTATTGATTAAAAATACTAAATTTAATTTTTTAAAAAATTTAAAAATATTTCCAATGGAAGAAATTTCAAAACCAAAAAATTTAAAAAAATCATTAAATTTTAAAATGTCAAATATGAATATGAATATAAATATTAAAGTAATGAAGAAAATGAGTAATATTAAAAATAGTTCATGGATTGAACAGTCGAAGTTTAACAGTTATACATTACCAACATTCACAAAGAAAATTTTTTCTTTATTAAGTAAATATTTATGAAAAAAGTTGCAATAATAGGAGCTGGCATTTCAGGTTTATTTTTTGCAAATATATTGCGACAAGATTCCAATTATGAAATTACAATTTATGAGAAAAGTAATTTAATCAATCTTGAAAAAGGTTATGGAATACAGCTTTCAGTTAATAGTGTTAAATTGCTTAATAAAATTGGTTTTCAAAATTTAAATTTAGCGCACAAATTTAATCCTAAAAAAATAGATTTTTATTCATTATTAAAAAAAAATAAAATATGTGATTTAGATATATCTAACTTTAATACAGAAGAAGCAAAATATACGACAATGCAGAGATCAATTTTAGTTGAATTTTTAAAAGAAAAACTTCCAAGTAACTTAATGCAGTATAATAAAATAGTTAGTAAAATTAATTCTACCACTGAAAATATTGAATTAACTTTTGAAGACCAATCTTCAGTTAGGTGTGATTATTTGATTGCTTCTGATGGTATTTTTTCTTCTACAAAATCATTAATATTAAATAGAGATATCAAGCCTAAATATTTTAAATCTATTGCGATTAGAGGCACTATTAATAAGAAGGATCTTAATAGTATTGATTTCAGCAATATTTCATTATTTTTAGGGTCTAATTTTCACTCAGTGCTATATCCTGTAAACAAGGACAATACACTTAATTTTATCGGCATATTAAGAAAAAACCTCAGTAAAGATCAACTAGAAGATTATTCATTATTTGATGATAAAAATTTTTTATCTTCAATTTTATCTAATTTATCTAATCAAATTGATCAAAATATTTTGAATAATTTAAAAAATATTAAATGTTTTCCTATATTTACAAGTCAAGAAATTTATAAACCAAAACAAAAAAACATTTTTTTAATAGGTGATGCTTTCTTTGCTTTTCCACCAACATTTGCTCAAGGTGCTTCTCAATCTATTGAGGCTGCTTTTAAATTATATGAGAGTCTAAAAAATGCTAATGATGAATTTATCAATCAAAGAGCTGAAAGAACAAAAATGATTAACAAAAAATCTAAATTTAATTACTTTGCATTCCATCTATCAAATCCTTTTATGACTTTTACTAGAGATTTAATTATGAGACAGTTAGTTAAAAATAAAAAATTTATCGAAAGTTATTTAGGCGAAATATATAAAAATTAATTATTAGAGATTAATCGTTGTCTTAAATTATCTATAGGCACCATTGAACCATTAATATTATAGTGCCAATATGTCCATCCGTTGCAACTTTCTGCTCCTAAAATTGTTGCAGCAACTTTATGAATTGAACCTTCTACCTTGCTATGTTTAATGCTACCATCTGCCATTATTTTTGCATTTATTTTCTTCTTTTGATCAAAAATATTTGTACCTGGTTTTATGATTCCAAGTTCAACTAAAGATCCAAAAGGTATTCTTGGTTTAGACCTATTATTTTTCAATGTATCCAAGAAGCTATCTTCGATCGGTTTTGTTTTTTTTAATCTTTCTTCTGCAGCTTTAAAATATTTTGTTTCTTTTTCAATACCACAGTAATTTCTTCCTAATTTTTTTGCTACCACAGCTGTAGTTCCAGATCCTAAAAAAGGATCTAAAATTAAGTCACTCTTTTTAGAAGATGCTAACAATACTCTATGTAGTAAAGACTCTGGTTTTTGTGTGGAGTGAACTTTTTTGCCATTTTTTTTTAATCTTTCAGTTCCATTACAAATTGGTAAATTCCAGTTTGATCTCATTTGAAGATCATCGTTTAAGCATTTTAATGATTGATAGTTAAAAGTGTATTTAGATTTTTCGCTTTTAGAAGCCCAAATTAATGTTTCATGAGCATTGGTAAATCTTGTTCCTCTAAAATTAGGCATTGGGTTATTTTTATTCCAGATTACATCGTTTAAAATCCAAAACCCTAAATCTTGTATAGCTGTGCCTAATCTAAAAATATTATGATAACTACCAATTACCCAGATAGCTCCATTTTTTTTTAGAATTCTTTTACATTCTTTTAACCATTTAACTGTGAATTCATCATATTTTTTAAAACTTTCAAATTGATCCCATTTATCATTAACAGCACAAACTCTAGATCTGTCAGGTCTAGTCAATTCATTTTTTAATTGAAGATTGTATGGAGGATCGGCGAAAATTAAATCAAACGTTTCATTAGGAATTTTTTTTAATTCCTTGATGCTATCTCCATTAATAATTTTATTTTTAAAATTTTTTTCCATTTGTAAAATTTAATTAGACTTTAAAGGGATTCCTTGGTCAACCTGTGATTGAATTATTTGGATTCAATTTGTATTAGCTTTTTTTTAGACAACTAGATCTTGTGTATGGGAGCAAAAGTTTTTCTATGATGGTAGGTTATTCCAAATTTTTTCAATGCAGATAAATGTTTTTTAGTTCCATATCCATAATTAGTTTCCCAACCGTAATTATTAAATTTTTTAGCTAATTTTATAATAAATTTATCTCTAGAAACCTTTGCAATAATTGATGCTGCTGAAATGGAGGCAATTTTTTGGTCACCTTTAATAATATATTTTAATTTATAATTTTTTAAGTCTGGTGTTTTATTACCATCAATTAATACTAAGTTTGGTTTTTTGTTAAGTTTTTTAATTGCTCTTTTCATCGCTAACAAGCTAGCATTTAAAATATTTAACTTTTCTATTTCTTTTACTGATGCTTTGCCAATTGACCAATAAGAATTTTTTTTTATATAAATATAAAGTTTCTCTCTATCTTTTTTTGACAATAATTTTGAATCTTTTAATAATTTAGTATTAATTTTGTTTTTTAAAATTACTGCAGCAGCATATACTGGACCAACAAGACTTCCTCTACCTACTTCATCAACACCTGCTATAATTCTTTTCATATAATTAAATTTCTATATTTTGTTTATCTATTTCTTCACGAATAATTTTTAAATCTTCCCATGAAAACTTTTTTTGATCGGGTTTTCTTAGAAGGTATGCTGGATGAAATGTAACAATGGTTTTATAACTATTTTGTTTAATTATAACTTCTTTCCAAATACCTCTTTCATTAGATATTCTTTTATTACTTCCTAATATTGCTTCCATTGCTGTGCTTCCCATGAGTACTAAAATCTTAGGATCAATGATTGAGATATGTTTCTTAAGATACTCTGAATATCTATAGATTTCTGATTGTTCAGGTTTCCTATTGTTAGGTGGCCGATAATTTACTACATTAGTTACATAAACTTTTTCTCTTTCAATTTTTATTGCTTTAAGCATTTTGTTTAACAAATTACCTGCATCTCCTACAAAGGGTTTTCCTAGTTGATCTTCTTTTTGTCCTGGTCCTTCACCAACTATCATTAGTGAACTTTGTATATTTCCATCTCCAAAAACAAGTTTTGCCGCATTGCTTTTTAATTTACAATCTTCAATTGAATTTATTTCTTGTTTTAGATTTGCGAGTTTTTTGATTTTATCTTCTTCCGGCTTATCCATATTATTAATTTTATTTTTTGAACGGTCTATAGGCTCGTTATTAAATATATAATTGCAGTCAATGGATTTTAATAGATCTAGATCAAAATTGTGATTTTGATTTATTGTCTTTTTAATCATAGAATAGAATCATGTTAATAAATTTTTTTAAAATATTTTTCTCTATATTTTTAATAATTTATCAGATTCCAGTATACTCTAAAAATAATTATATAAATAAATTTAATTATAAAGATTTATCTAATTATTTTTCTGCTCAGGTGTCTTATGATAATCAAGAAAGTGTTGATGCATTAAATTTTTTTAAATCATCCAAATCACTAATAAATAAACATAATCCTTATCTTAAACAGTACATTTTTTCTTTGGTATTAGAGGGAAAAGTCAACACAGCTATAAAAGAATTAAAATCTAATAAGGATAGAAAAAATTCAGATTTCTTTGAAGCTTATTTGCTACTGATTATTGATAGTATTAATAAAAATGACTTTAAAAAAACCACTAAATATTTAAATAATTTAACGAAATTTAGTGACAATGATACTCTTAATTTTATCATTTATGAGTCTATAAAAAATTATAATTTTCTTTTTGAAAATAAAAGAATGCCATCAAATGACAATACATTTAGCAATTTAACTTTAATTTCTAGAGCTTTTCAAAGTTGCTATTTGGGTGAAAAAAAAACTGAATTTTATTTTGATAATTTAATTCATAATAATGAAGTTGATTATTCAAGATATATATTTTTTTATATCAATCATTTAATTAAGCAAAATAAATTTCAAACAGCAAAAGACACCACAGACCAAATTGATTTTTTAAATAGCAGCTTGCTAATTATGCAAGCAAAAAATTGGATAGATGATAAAAAATTAGAAAAATTTACTGAGATTTTTTCATGCAAAAGTGAATCGAATATTTTAAGTGAGTTTTTTTATTTAGTTGCAAATTTATATTCTGGTCAAAATAATTTTGAAATGTCAAATTTTTATATAAATATATCTAATTTTTTAAATCCAAAATTTAAATTTAATTTATCTTTACTAGCCGATAACTATTATAGAAATAAAAATTATAAAAAAACAAAAAATATTTTAAATAATTTTGATGAAAATGATGACATTTATTATTGGTATAAAATAAAAAAAAGAGCAAGCATAATTCAAAAAGAATTAGGACCACAAGAGTCTCTAGATTTTATAAATTCTAAATTTAAAAAAATAAAGAATCCTTCAACAAAAATTTTTTTCGATATGGCTAATATAACCAAAGGGTTTGAGGAATATGAAACTTCTATAGTTTATTATAACAAAGTTCTTTCAAAAATAAGTTTAAATTCCAAATCTCGTGCAGAAATATTTTATAGAAGAGGTAGTTGTTATGAACGATTAGGACAATTTGAAAAATCCGATGAAGATTTATTAAACTCTTTGAAAATAAATCCTGATGATGCTTATGTACTAAACTATTTAGCTTATTCATGGCTAGAAAGAAACTATAAAATTGATACTTCAATCACAATGCTGGAAAAAGCACATAAGAAAAAAAAAGATGATCCATATATTTTGGATTCTGTTGGTTGGGCATATTATTTAGTTGGTGATTTAATTAAAGCAGAAAAATTTTTAAGAAAAGCAATTAAGATTATGCCAAATGATCCAATAGTTAATGATCATTATGGGGATATACTTTGGGCAATGAATAGAAAAACTCAAGCTAAATATTATTGGCAAAGTGTTTTAAATCTTGAGGATACAGAGGATGACATGAAAGAAAAAATAAATATTAAGCTTTTAAAAGGACCAAAAAAAATTTAAATAATGAAATTTTCGAAAATTAAGTCTTATGCTAAAGTTAATTTATCATTAAATGTTACCAAAAGATTACCATCGAAATTTCATAGGATCGAAAGTCTGGTATCTTTTATAAATTTATATGATTTAATAAATTTGCGGCCTATAAATTCAAAAAAACATAAAGTTTATTTCAAAGGAAAATTTGCAAAAGGCATAAATAGAAAAAATACTATAACTAGACTTTTAGAAATACTTGATAAAAAAAAAATTTTAAATAATAAGAAATTTGAAATTAAAATTATTAAAAATATTCCTCATAAATCAGGCATGGGTGGCGGATCAATGAATGCTGCAAGCTTAATAAATTATTTTATAAAAAAAAGAATTTTAAAAATAAGTAAAAAAGAATTAATAAAGTTGGCTAATTTAGTTGGCTCAGATGTTATTTTAGGAGTTACACAAAAAAATACAGTATTATCATCGAATGGAAAATTAACAAAATTTAAAAAAAAACTTGGTTTTTATGTCTTAGTTGTAAAGCCTAGTTTTGGCTGTTCTACAAATTTAATTTATTCAAAGGTAAAATATTTTTCAAAACCAAAATACAATTCACCTAAGGAATCATTATTTAACACTAAAAATATTGTTAATTCAAAAAATGATTTGGAACAAATTGTTTTTAAGATTTATCCAAAATTAAAAAAGCTAAAATTATTTTTAATAAAATTACCAAATATAATTTTTACAAGAATGTCTGGATCGGGGTCTTCAATAGTAGCTTATTTTCATTCCAAAAAAGCTACAGATATTGCTGTTAAGAAATTTAAGAGGAAATTTAATAACTATTGGTATATTAAATCAAAAACTATATAAATTTTTTTTTTTATGTTATACGAAATTAATTTTGGGGCGTAGCCAAGCGGTAAGGCACGGGTTTTTGGTACCTGCATCCTAGGTTCGAATCCTAGCGCCCCAGCCATATATGATAGCTATATTAAACAGACTTTTTTCACATTCAAAAAATTTTAGTTCTTTAAATTTGGAGTTTAAAAAAATTAAAGAAAAAACTGAAATTGAAAAAATATTTAAAGCTATAGAACAATTTTCGGATACCAGTGAAATAAGATATGTTGGTGGATGTGTAAGAAAAATTATAAATAATGAGCCAGTTAAAGATATAGATCTAGCTGTAAATTTAAGTCCAAGCGAAGTTTGCAAAGCGTTTGAGAAAAACAATATTAAATATTATGAAACAGGAATTGAACATGGAACAATTACAGCTTTAATAAATCAAAATAAATTTGAAGTCACTTCACTAAGAAAAGATATCGCAACTGATGGAAGACATGCCAAAGTTGAATTTTTAAATGATTGGCAGGAAGATGCTTCAAGAAGAGATTTTTCAATAAATTCAATTTATGCAGATATTGATGGAAATTTATTTGATCCTTTTAATGGAAAAAAAGATTTAGAAAATGGTGAAATAAAATTCATTGGCAATGTAGAAAAAAGAATTGAAGAAGATTATCTTAGAATTTTAAGATATATTAGATTTTTT
>CACJXT010000003.1 GCA_902597425.1 uncultured Pelagibacteraceae bacterium
ACAAAAAAAAAAATATTTTTTTTGAAAAATTTAAATCTGTAGATATTATTTTATAATAAAAAATTAAATTTATTGTACTTAATAAAAAAACAAGGGTATATGGTCTAGTTACTTGTGAATATTTGATTAAATATATATTTATACTTATTAAAAAAATAGATAATAAAAAAGAATTATTTTTTGAGACTTGGTAAGAAAGTATTCCTAAAAATGGTATAGCTAGTATCCCAAAAAAAAGAGGTACATGCCTTCCAATATCAGGATCGTAGCTAAAAAGCTCTAAATATTTTTTTAAAAATAAATCGAATATTGGAGGTGTATGAAAATCATTACTTCTAGTAAAAGTATCTTCTAAAGAAATTTTTGGATCTGCAACCCAAAATGAAGTCATTTCATCTAACCAATAATTTTCAAAATTTAATTGATATATTCTTAAGAAAATTCCTATTAAAACGAATAATATAGAAGCTAATAAAATATTATTTTTATTTGATGAAAACATTGCGTAAAGGTTTATTTATTATTTAATTTAAATGCAACAATAGCATCTCCAAATGTAACTAGATCAGGATAACCCTGTTTTAAAGACGATGATCCAGTAGATTGAACTATAACATATTGTTCTCCATTTGCCTTATAAATAGACGGTGGTGATGATCCTATGTAAGGTAATTTTTTTTCCCATAATTGTTCACCTGTAAATGTATCATATGCATATATATTAGAATCTAAAGTTCCAGTCGCAAAAATTAAATTTCCTTTTGTGGCTGTAACTCCACCAAAATTCTCAGTTCCAGTTATAATATTTTTTTCTTTTAATTCTGAATAATAACCAAATGGAATGGTCCAATTTATTTTTCCAGTATTCAAATTCATTGATGAAATTGTTCCCCAGGGTGGTTTTGAGCCAGGAAAACCATTTTGATCAATAAGTCTAGAAAAACTAGAACTATAACTATATTTTTGATTCTCTTTTTGAGTCAATTTTGCGTTCCAAGGAATATTATTAGAATTAACATACATAGTTTGATTTGCGTGATCAATCGATGCTCCCATCCATTCTGCACCCCCATGAAAATTGTAAATAATAGTATTTTTATTTAAGCTTACAGGTTTGAAAAAACCATATTGAGAATCTTTGACAATTGAATTTATATAATTTGCACTTTTTTCACTAATATTTGTAATATCATTCTTATTAAAAACATTTTTTCCAAATGGTTCAGGTATTTTTAAATCTAATTGATAAAGGCTAGTTTTTTCTCCTGGAACAGTTGATGCTTCAGCAACTCTATAATTTAAGTCAAATATATTTTTTCCTGAAACTCTATCAAAAATCAAAGTGTTTGCTCTTTTTGTTGCGGCTACAACTACATCAATCTTATGATTATCTTTAATAACGCTGGTTAGTATAGGAGGGCCAGGTAAATCGAAATTCCAAATATCATGTGCTGTTTCTTGAAAAGACCATATTTCACTTTTTTTGTTCAAATCAATTGCTATCAAACTGCTAGAATTTTTATTTTTTCCAGATCTCCTTGTTCCGTCAAAATAACTATAAGCATTGCCTGTAGTAATATAAACTATGCCTCTATCTAAATCTGCAGAAATACCTCCCCATGGATTTCCTCCTTTGCTATTATCATATAAATAACCTCCAAATCTTCCTGTTTTATTGTCTCCGAAGAAATATTTCCATTTTAACTTTCCGTTATAAATATCATAGACCTCTAGAGTTTTTTCCCATGATACTACAATTATTTGATCTTGATAAATAATTGGAGTTATTTTGCTATAACCAGTTTTTACATTTAAAAAATTTTTATTTTGTTTACCATCTTTTGCATTAAGGGCTATTAATTCTGATCCATTGCTATTTGCATTAAAAAAAATTCTTGGCTCTACATTATCTGTCCCTCTCCAATAAATCAGACCTCTTCGAGCAACATCATTATTTAGTTTTTTTGATCTCCAAATTTCCTGACCATTGGTTCCATCTATTGCTACAATAAAACCTCCAGGTACAGGTGTATAGATAATTCCATCTACAATTATTGGATTACACTGAATATCAATATCTTTTCCTTTGTTTGAGTTACTATTATATATCCAAGCGATATCAAGAGAAGCAATATTGCTTCTATTAATTAAATCCAAATTCGAAAATCTATTTGAATGACTATTTCCATGACTCCTTTCCCAATCATCTGTATTTAATGGATTTTCAAAAACACTTTTTGTAAAATCATTTGTTTTTTTTATTGTATAAGTTTTTTTTAAATCTTTTCTTAAGTTTTGATTGTCTGTTTCCCAATATTTTTTATGTTTTGTAGAATAATTATATAAATAATACTCATATTTTTCATTTATAAACCTGTAAGATTTTTTAACTATGCTAATATCAAAATTCTTAAAACTAAATTCTATAAATGGTTTATTTATAAATTTTTGATTTATTGAAGCACTATCAAATATGATTAAAAAAACTAAAACTGATATTAAATAAGTTGCAATTTTTTTTGTCATTTAAAAGACTTATATAAGAAAGTTCTTATTAAAAAAAACATGTAGGATCAAGAAAACGTTATCTAAAAAAAAACACTAGCTATGGCGGAGAGAGTGGGATTCGAACCCACGGTACCTTTAACAGTACACACACTTTCCAAGCGTGCGCCTTAAACCGCTCGGCCATCTCTCCTAATTTACTCTTGATTTTATAAAATAATACTAGATTTTTGGATCAAAGAATACCCACGGCCAATTCAAAGTCTTAGTATGTTTATTAAACCAAAAAGATAAATATCTTTCCGCTAAATAAGCATAAAGTCTTTGGGTATCGTATCCCTTAAGATTTTGAAAACCAAAAATTTTTTCACAATTAAATAACCATAAAAATAAGCTTTTAAACCATTTATCAGCAATTAATGGTTTTGTTATAAATATTATATGAGGATTAAATGAAGTAGAAGTATTTACAAAATGTCTAAATTCTTCTCTATCAGTATCTTCCATTACGTCTATTGCTTTATGTAAATTTCCATATCCATGATGCATATCAAAATGAAGATTTATAGTACGTTTAGTTTTGTCATAAAAAATACTTGGATTTTTTATTAAAGATTTAAATCCCCTTTTTATTATTTTCATCTTTTTTATATTGTTAACTTCTACTGAGTCACAAATAATTGAGTCATAATTTTCCCATTCAATTGGTGCTTCTTTTAAAAAATGTTCATGGAAATTTTTAAGATTTATAGTTTCATTTTTTGAATTTTTTTTTATCCAAAAACGTCTTTTTTGACAAAAACCTAGCCAATTATTTTGATTTATATCTAATTTATTTTTCCAATACCAATATTGAAATGTCAATTCCGAATAGTATTTTTCTTTATTAAAAATATTATCACCATAATTACACTTTATATATTTATCTGAAAAATTATCGGTTCCTACAGTTGCAAGATTATAGTTAAAACTTTCCAAATAAGATAATTTTTTATCGGTAACACAATAAATTTCTAGTTTATTATTCATTTAAGTTTATTTTTGGTTTGATAATTAGTTTCAAGCTATAAATTCCTTAAATTTATCTATATTTTTTTTTAAAAATTCTGGAAAACTTTTATCTATTTCAATTTTATAATATCTTTCATCTCGACCAATTATATCTAGGCCTAATTTTATATTTTGTTCAATTAACTTAACATCAAGAAATTTTTCGTCTATTTTTTCCTTAAAAACATATGGATCGTTTGTTTCACAAAGGTTTTTATATTTATATAAAAGTTGTTCGGGATTTTTTAAATTACAAAAATGCCAGCCACCATCTTCAATAATATTGTTTAGTCTAAATTTATCTATTCGCCAGAATGGTCTTTTTTTAAATTTTAAATCTCTTAACCATTGAGGTGATTTAAGATATTTTTTAACACAAATTCTACTGCCATACCAATAAGGATTTTTTTTACTTGCAAGATTTAATTTATAATAAAAATGTCTTTGTTTTAAAACAGCATATCTCATTTGAGTTTTAAAATTATTTATTGATATTGGGTTTGGTATTTCATCTAAATCTGAAATAATAATTAAATCATCTTCAATTGTATTTTTTAAACCTCTAAAAATACAATTTCTTTGAAAATTCTCTCTCAGATAAGGATTATCTCCATCTGGCATATCTTCAACTGGAATATAAATAATCTTGTCTTTAAACTTTGAAAATTTACTAATATCAAATCTAAATTTTTTATAGTTATTTTGCCATGTTTTATTACCTTCTACGATAACAAAATAGTCTACGTGGTTATTTAAAATATTTAATCTTAATTCTAAAAGTAAATCTTCATCCCAATAAGAAAAACAGTCGTAAATTTTCATTTATCTACCTTTGCATTTTAACTTAACCAGTTATCTAAAATTTTCATATTTCCTAAAGTATCGTCTATTGTTAAGCCTGGATAATCTGGATTTTTTTTATTTTCTAATATGCACTGACTTAACTTATTTATTTCATGTGAAAAAATATTACCACTATCATTAATTTCAATCTTTTGAGGATTTTCGCCCAATATATTAATTATTGAAGGGCTAGCATGCCATGTGCTTTCCACAATCAACTCTCCTTTACTTCCTACTATTTTGCTATACTGCCCTAAATTCCTTGTAAAAGATGCACTTACATTACATTTAAAATTATTTTCAAAATTAAGTTCAGCATAAGAATCTATATCTACACCGGTGCTTCCAATTTCTTTTTTTTTATTTAAAACTCTAACTTTACTATAATCTATTTTTGAAATTAAAGATGCTATCAAAGTGCTAAAAGAGACTGGGTAACAACCTAAATCTAATATTACACCACCTCCTAAATTTTTATTATAAATTCTTCTTTCTTTATTTAATTTTTTTTTTATTTTAAATCCAAAAAAATTTTTTGTTATAATGTTTATTCCAAAAACTGAATCCATTGAAATTAATTTTCCAATTACTTTTTTGTTTAGTAATTCTATAACTTTTAAAATTTGAGGATGATACCTATACATAAATGCTTCAGCAAAAAATATATCACTATTATAATGAAAATCTTTAATATCTTTTATTTCAGAAAAATTTACAGTAGCAGGTTTTTCGACTAAAACTTTTTTATTATTTTTAATGCACTCTACTATCCATTCATGGTGTAATGAATTTGGTAAGGCTATATAAACTATATCTATTTCATTACATTTTAATAAATTTTTATAATCATCAAAGCAATAATTTTCTTTTATTTTAAATTCTTCTTTAAATTTTTTAAGCTTATTAATATTCCTGCTTGATATCCCAATTAATTTTGCATTTTCTGAATTTTTAAAACCATCAGCAAATTTATTAGCAATATTTCCTAAACCTATGATGCCCCAATTAACCTTTTTCATAAAATTAATCTTTACTTATTTTTAAAACACCTATGAATGCTTTTTGTGGAATTTCGACTCTGCCAAATTGCTTAGATCTTGTTTTACCTTTTTTTTGTTTATCAAGTAATTTTCTTTTTCTATCTCTTGCTCCGCCACCATGAATTTTGGTCAATACGTCTTTTTTAAAACCCTTAATAGTTTCTCTAGCAATAATTTTACCTCCTATTGCAGCTTGAACTGGTATCATAAAATTATGTCTTGGAATTAAATCTTTTAATTTTTCACAAACTTCTCTTCCTATAGACTGAGCAAAATCTTTATGTATCATCATTGATAAAGCATCAACTGGTTCAGAATTTACTAAAATTCCTAATTTTACCAAATCTCCTTCTCTATGTTCAATAATTTCGTAATCAAAACTTGCATATCCACTGCTTAATGATTTTAATTTGTCATAAAAATCAAAAACAACTTCATTAAGAGGAAGTTCGTAGTTTAAAACCGCACGATTTCCTGAATATGTTAAATTTTTCTGTATACCTCGCTTATCTTGACATACTTTAATAATTGGTCCTAAATATTCATCAGGTGTTATAATAGTGGCTTTAATCCAAGGTTCTTCTATAGACTTAATATGTGTTAAATCTGGTAGACTTGAAGGATTTTGCAAATCTATTACTTTTCCATTATTTAGATGAACTTTATAAACAACTCCAGGAGTAGTTGTTAATAAATTGATGTCAAATTCCCTTTCTAATCTTTGAGTGATTATTTCTAAATGAAGTAAACCTAAAAAACCACATCTAAATCCCAAGCCAAGAGCTGATGAAGATTCTGCTTCAAATAAAAAACTAGAATCATTTAACTGAAGTTTTGCCAAACCATCTTTAAGTTTTTGATACTCAGAACTATCAACGGGAAAAAGTCCACAAAAAACAACAGGTTTGCTTGGCTTAAAGCCTGGCAACGATTCTTTTAAAGGTTTATTTGCATCACATATAGTATCACCTACTTTTGTTTCAGATAAATTTTTTATACCAGTAATAATAAAGCCAATTTCACCACTGCTCAAAGACTCTATGTCTTTAGGTTTAGGTGTAAAAACACCTACTTTTTCAACTAAATATTCTTGGTTTGTAGACATCATTTTAATTTTCATATTTTTTGAAATTATTCCATCAATTACTCGTACTAGTGTCACTACACCCAAATACGAATCATACCAACTGTCAACCAGTAAACATTTAAGAGATTCATTTTCTTTGCCCTTTGGTGCAGGTAATTTTTTAATAATTTCTTCTAAAATTTCCTCTACACCTTCTCCAGTTTTTCCAGAACACGGAATTGCATCTTCCGTTCCTATACCAATTACATCTTCAATTTGTTTTTTTGTTTTATCAACGTCTGAAGCTGGTAAATCAATTTTATTTAAAACAGGAATTATTTCATGATTTATTTCTAAAGCTTGATAAACATTAGCCAATGTTTGTGCTTCAACTCCTTGTGTGCTATCAACTATTAATATAGAACCCTCGCAGGCATATAGAGATCTACTTACTTCATAACTAAAATCTACATGTCCAGGTGTATCAATAATATTTAGAATATATTTTTTTCCATCCTTAGCATTATAATTTAGACGAACTGTTTGAGCTTTAATTGTAATGCCTCTTTCTCTTTCAATATCCATCGAGTCAAGAACTTGTTCTTTCATTTCTCTGTCAGTTAAACCTCCACATTTATGAATTAGTCTATCTGCTAACGTAGATTTACCGTGATCAATATGCGCAATTATAGAAAAATTACGTATAACTTCATTGTTAGACATTATGATCTTAGTATTGCACCTGTTGTCTCTTGAACTGTTGATATAATTTTTTTGCTTACTTCTTCTATATCTTTATCACTTAAAGTTTTGTCTTTAGGTTCCAGAGTTACATTAAATGCAATTGATTTCTTTCCTGAAGTAATATTATCTCCTTGATAAACATCAAAAATTTTTACTTCTTTAATTAATTCTTTATCAATTTTCTTAACTAAATTAATAATCTCTCCAGAGCTATATTTTTCATCAATAACAAATGCAAAATCTCTAACTACTTTTTGATAATCAGAAATAACAAATTGAGGTTTTGCTTCTCTAATTTTCTTTCTTGACTTGGGTATATTGTTTAAAATAATTTCGAAACCTAAAACATTATCAATTTTAAGATCGAACTTTTTAATAATAAATGGATGAATTTCACCAAAATATGCTAGTTCTGGGCCACTAGGTGAACCCAAAGATAACAAACCAGATCTTCCAGGATGATACCATTTTTTTGTCTTATTGCTCACCACTATCTTAGAACTGTCGATGCCAATTTCATTTAAAGTTCTTAAAGCATCATTTTTAATATCATAAACATCAAAGTTTCGTTCTTTTTCTATCCAATTTTTTCTAGAATACTTTCCTGTTTTAATTGCACCAATCATTGTTGTTTGTTCTCCGGGTTCGTTACCTTTAAAAACTGGTCCTATTTCAAACATCATTAAATCTTCAAAATTCCTATGAATATTTTTTTTTGCACTAATCATTAAATTAGAATAAAGAGATGATCTTAAAACATCCAAATCACTTGAAATTGGATTAGATAACTTAATTTCATTTTTTAATTCAGAGAAAAGAATATCTATTTTTGAATCTGTAAATGACCAAGTAACTGCTTCGGTATATCCTTTTGATGCAACAGATCTTTGAGCAAAATGAAAAAGTTTTTGTTTATCATTTAAAGTATCTTTTATATTTTCCTTTTCAGGATTTATTAAAGGTATTTTGTCATAGCCTTTGATTCTTGTTAATTCCTCTATGAGATCAATATCTTCCTTAATATCTGGTCTCCAAGTAGGGGGTAAAACTTTAATTTTTTTTCCACTCATTCTTAAAGAACATCCCAATGAAAGTAAAATTTTTTTAATTTCAGAGTTTGTAATTGAAAATCCTATAACTTTTGAAAACTTTATTGTTTCTAAATCAATTATTTTTCTTTCATCTTTTATTTTTCCTACTATTGAAAACTTGCTAGCCTCACCACCACATATATCTAGTATTAATGCTGTTCCAAGTTCTAAACCCAATTTTATAGAATTTGGGTCTATGCCCCTTTCAAATCTATATTTTGCATCAGTATCAATATTTAATAATTTAGAAGTTTTTCTAATTGGAGATGGAAAAAAATATGCAGATTCTAATAAAATATTTTTTGTTGAAAATTCTGTACCAGATCTAGTTCCTCCAATAATACCTCCAAGACCTAAAACTCCAGATTTATCACTAATTGCACACATATTGTTTTGAAGTTTATATTTTTTATTGTCCAAGGCTTCAAAAGACTCTCCTTTTTTTGAATTTCTAACAATAATTTCTTGATCAATCTTGTCAGCATCATAAGCATGCAAAGGTCTATTTAAATCAAACATTACATAATTGGTAACATCTACAATTGCTGAAATAGGTTTTAAACCTAAAGAAATAATTCTTTTTTTGAGCCAATCTGGGCTTTCTTTATTTTGAACATTTCTAATATATACGCATCCAAAAATACCACAGCCCTGATCTTTTTCTTTTTTTATTGAAACTTTAATTGGATTATTAAATTTTTGATTTATTTTAATTGGAGTTTGTTTTTTTAAATTACCTAAACCAGAAGATGCTAAATCCCTGGCAATACCTTTAACACCCAAACAATCAGGTCTATTAGGTGTAATAGCTATATCAAGAGTTTTTTCCCCGATGTTATTAAAATATTTATCACCAATATTTTTTTCTTTTTTATTTAATTCAATAATTCCTTCTTTATCTGAAGATTCATCAAGTTCATATCCTGAACAAAGCATGCCATGAGACTCTATTCCTCTTATTTTTGCTACTTTTAATTTCATATTAGTTTTTGGAATAACTGAACCTGGAGGAGCGTAAACTGCGAATAGTCCTTCTCTAGCATTTTGAGCTCCGCAAACAACTTTGACTAAATTTCCAGAACCTATATCAACATTACAAAGCTTTAATTTATCTGCATTTGGATGTTTTTGAGATTTTATTATTTTACAAACAATAAAATTATCTAAATTATCATTTGATGATCTTATATTTTCTACCTCTAAACCAATTTCTGTCAACCGTTCTGCTACTTGATTTAAGTTTGCTTTAGTTGCTAAATGATTTTTTAACCATGATAAAGAAGTTATCATCTACTTAAACCTCTATAATTTGTTGGAACATCTAATGGATCAAATCCATAAAATTCTAACCATCTAATATCACTCTCAAAAAAAGCTCTAAGGTCATTTATTCCATATTTTAACATAGCCAATCGATCAATTCCTACACCAAAAGCATAGCCTTGGTATTGTTTTGGATTAACTTTTGCATTTTTTAGAACGTTAGGGTGTACCATTCCACAGCCAAGAATTTCTAACCATTTATCACCTTCTCCAATCTTAATTTTTCCATCTTGAATTTTATATCCAATATCCACTTCTGCTGATGGTTCAGTAAAAGGAAAATGGCTCGGTCTAAACCTTATTCTTACTTTTTCAACTTCGAAGAACTTCTTAACAAAGTAATATAAGCAACCCTTAAGATGACCCATGTTAACGTTTTTATCTATATGCAAACCTTCCAATTGATGAAACATGGGTGAATGTGTTTGGTCACTATCATGTCTGTAAGTTCTTCCAGGAACAATTATTTTAAATGGTGGTTTGCTCTTAAGCATTGTTCTAATTTGAACTGGTGATGTATGTGTTCGTAAAAGTAAATCCTTTGAATTATCAAGATAAAAAGTATCGTGCATGTCTCTCGCGGGATGATTTTCTGGAGTATTAAGTGCAGAAAAATTATAATATTCATTCTCTACATCTGGTCCTTCTTCAACAGAAAAACCAATTTCAGAAAAAATAGAAGTAACTTCATCGATTACTTGTGAAACAGGGTGAATTTTTCCAGCAAAATAAGTTCTGCCTGGTAAAGTTATATCTATCTTTTCATTTTCAAGTTTTTTGTTTATTTCCTTGTTTTGAATATTTTCATTTTTCTTTAAAATTAATTCTTCTAATTCATTTTTTAAATAATTTAATTCTGAAGCTAATTCCTTTCTTTTGTTTTCAGCAATTGATCCCAATTGTTTAAATTTAGTTGATACAACTCCATTTTTTCCAAATAGTTCTGTTTTAATTTCATTGAGTTTATTTTGATCTAAATCTTTATTTAATTTTAAAAGATACTCTTCTTTTATTTTTTTAATCTCTGACATATCTACAGATTATTTCTTCGCCAAAATAAAACAATAGCGAAGATTAATTTAATGCTGATTGAGCTTTTTTTACGATTGTTTTAAAGGCTTCTGGGTTATCATAAGCTATTTCTGCTAGTATTTTTCTATCAAGTTGAATTCCAGATTTATTTAGCCCATTAATAAATTTTGAGTATGTTAAACCTTCAGCTCTTACCCCAGCATTAATTCTCTGTATCCATAAAGACTTAAAATCTCTTTTTTTTGCTCTACGATCCCTATAAGCATATTGCATTGCTTTTTCCATAGCTTGTTTTGCAACTCTAATCGTATTTTTTCTTCTTCCCCACTGACCTTTAACAGCTTTTAAAACTTTTTTATGTTTAGCGTGGCTAGTTACACCTCTTTTTACTCTTGTCATTTTATCCCCTTAAACTGTAAGGCATATATGATTTAACTATTTTGCCATCCTGTTTTGACATCTTAGTTGTGCCTCTTAATTTTCTTATTTGTGAATTTGTTCTTTTAATCATACCATGCCTTTTACCAGCTTGAGCCATTATCACCTTCCCTCTAGCTGTAATTTTAAATCTTTTCTTTGCTGAACTTTTGGTTTTTAGCTTTGGCATAATTGGTCAGGTTATACAAATATTGATATAAATTTACAACACCTATTATTATTTATAAAGGTTGGATAACCATTATTATTTGTTTACCATCAAATCTTGGGTCCAATTCAACCTTACCTACCTCTTGCATATCAATTTTAATTTTATCCATTAACTCTTCGCCTAAATGTGAGTGTTGTAATTCTCTTCCCTTAAATCTAATGGTAAATTTTACTTTATCACCTTTAGATATAAACTTTTGGGCATTCTTAATCTTAAATTGATAATCATGAGTTTCTGTTACAGGTCGTAGTTTAATTTCTTTTACTTCAATTTTTTTTTGTTTTTTTTTTGCCTGGTTAGCTTTTTTTTGAATATCGTACTTATATTTACCTATATCAATAATTTTACAAACTGGAGGTTTAGCATTAGGCGCAATTTCAATTAAATCCAAACCTTCTTCTTTTGCCATTGATATAGCTTCATTTGTATTTAATATTCCTAAATTTTCTCCATTACTAGCTATGACTTGTACTTCGGGTGAATTAATTCTATTGTTAGATTTTGGACCCCTATCCCTAGTTCTTTTTTGAAAATTATTTTGTCTAAATTCTGCCACTTAGTTTGATGGTGCTCTGTTTAAAGCAGCAAATTTTTTAAGAAATGTTTTTACTTCCATATTTTCCTGTTTATTAGAATCCAATCTTCTAATAGTTACCGTGTTACTGTCAACTTCTTTTTTTCCGCAAATCAATAAAAGTGGTATTTTCGCCATCGAATGTTCGCGAATTTTATAATTTAAATTGTGATTTTTCAAATCTACTTCAGAATTAATTCCAATATTATTGATTTTTTGATTGACTTCTTTTGCGTAAGTATCAAAATCTTCAGAAACTGGTATCACCATTACTTGTAGCGGGGCTATCCAAAAAGGAAGTTTGCCAGAATAATTTTCGATTAAAATTCCAATAAATCTTTCTAAAGATCCAAATAATGCTCTATGCAACATGACAGGAATTTTTTTACTACCATCTCTATCTACAAATGAAGCACCCAATCTCTCAGGCAAATTAAGATCAACCTGTAATGTTCCACATTGCCATTCTCTACCTATTGCATCTCTTAATACAAACTCAATTTTTGGCCCATAAAATGCGCCCTCTCCTTTATTGATGCTATATTCAAGTTTTGAAGCTTTAACTGCTTTTAATAAAGCTGCTTCTGATTTATCCCATACTTGATCTTCTCCAACTCTTACTTCGGGCCTGTCTGAATATTTTAGTATTACATTTTCAAATCCAAGATCCTTATAAATTTCTAAAATTAAATTTGTAACTGACAAACATTCTTCGGTAATTTGATCTTCAGTGCAAAATATATGGGCATCATCTTGAGTAAATGCTCTAACTCTTAATAATCCATGTAAGGCACCAGAAGGTTCATATCTATGAACTTTTCCAAATTCTGACATTTTAAGTGGTAAATCCCTATAACTTTTTAATCCTTGATTATAAACTTGGACGCAACCAGGACAATTCATTGGTTTTATAGCAAAAATTTTTTCATCTGGAGTTTCTGAAGTATACATATTTTCCCCAAATTTTTCCCAGTGGCCAGATTTTTCCCACAAGGATCTATCTAAGATTTCAGGTGTATTAATTTCTTTATATCCAGCTTGATCCTGTTTCTTTCTCATATAGGAGACAAGTTTTTGAAAAAGGCTCCATCCTTTTTCATGCCAAAATACTGATCCTGGACTTTCTTCTCTAAAATGAAATAAATCCATTTCTTTTCCTAATTTTCTATGGTCTCTTTTTTCGGCTTCTTCAATTCTTTTTAAGTATTCATCTAGTTCTTTTTGAGATGGCCAGGAAGTTCCATAAATTCTTTGTAACATTTCATTATTTGAATTTCCTCTCCAATAAGCTCCTGAAACTTTGGTAAGTTTAAAATACTTACCAATTTTACCAGTCGATGAAAGATGCGGACCCTTACAAAGATCATACCATTTACCATGATAATACACGGAAACTTCTTGATCTTCTGGAATACTGTCTACTAATTCAACTTTATAATTTTCTCCAATTTTTTTATAATGTTCTTTTGCTTTTTTTCTTTCCCATACTTCTCTCTTTGTCGGCTCATCTTTCTCAATAATTTGTCTCATTTTTTTTTCGATTTTTTCTAGATCTTTAAGAGTAAATGGTTCTTTTCTTGAAAAATCATAATAAAAACCATCTTTAATTGCTGGACCAATTGCTATTTTAGTTCCGGGAAATAATTCTTGAACAGCCATTGCCATTATATGTGTAGTGTCATGCCTTATAGCATCTAATCCTTCGCTATCTTTAGGTGTTATTATTTTTACTGAAGAGTCGTTGTTTATTAAATAGCTTAAATCTTTTAACTCATCATCTACAGTCATTATTAAAGCCTGCTTAGATAGTGACTTGCTTATTTTTTCAGCTATTTCTTTACCTGATACTGCTTTATTAAATTCTAAAGTTTTACCATCAGGTAATTTAATTATTGGCATTTATTTTATTAATTTTTTATATTCTGAATAAGTAGAAAAACACATTTTTTCAATGTTAAATTTTTTTATTACATTTTTTCTACCCTCATTACCCATAATTTTCAATGTAGTATCATCTAATTTTAATGCTTCTATAATTTTTTGACTTAAAGACTCTGGTTTTCCTGACTCAAATAATAAGCCAGTCTTGTCATTAATGATCGTTTCATTAGATCCTCCAATATTGCTTGCTATAATTAGTTTTTCCATTGATTGAGCTTCTACCGAAACTCTTCCAAAGGCTTCTGGTTCAATTGATGATGAAACTACTATATCAGAAATTTTATACGCTAATGGCATATGTTTGCAGTGATCAACAAATTTAACTTGTTTATTTAACCTATGTTGTTCTACAAGTCTAAAAAGTTTTTTCTTATAAACATCTCTTCCTTGTGCATCCCCTAAAATTACAGCATTAAATACTTCTTGTTTTAATTCTCTATTTACAAGATTAAGAGCTTCAATAAAAATTTCTTGTCCCTTCCAAGAAGTTAATCTCCCAGGAAGCAATATTAATTTTTTATCTTTTTCAATATTCCATTGTAAAATTAATTTTTTTTCTTCATTCTCTTTGATTTTTTTTGAATCAAAATAATCAACATTAATTCCTCTAAAAATAACCAAAAACTTTTTTTGCTCATTCAAATATTTTGAATAATTTTCACTAATATGTGAAAAAATAAAATTTGATCCAGCTATCAATAAATCTGACCTTACCATTACTGAATTATAAAATTTTTTAATAGAACTATTAAAATTATAAGTTCCATGAAATGTAGTTACAAATTTTCTTCTAGTAATTTTTGTAGCAAATAAACATGACCAAGCAGGTGCTCTACTTCTTGCATGAACAATTGAAATATTAAAAAACAAAATGATAAAAATTAAAATTAACGAATTAAGAAAAATTAAAATCGGATTCTTAAGATGAACAGGAAGTCTAATTACTGTTACTTTTTTTTTATTTACATATTTAAGTAATGAGCCACCACTTGTAACTATATAAGAAGAACAGTTATTTTCTGGTAAATAATGAGCTAAATCGTAACAACCAATCTCTGCTCCTCCATAACCCAATTTTGGAATAACTTGTAAAACTTTTATTTTAGATGACATTTGGTAGAACTATATAATAAGAGATTAATGTAATAAACTTTAATGAATAAATTTAAATACTTAAAAATATCAAATAATAAAAAAATTAGATATTTAACCAATTATTATAAGGAAAATCTCTATATTGTTTTTCTTCCTGGATTTATGTCTGATTTGGAAGGTGATAAGCCCAAAGCTTTTTACAAATATTGCAAAAAAAGAAAACTAGGATTTCTTGGTTTGGAATATTCAGGTCATGGTAAATCTTCAGGAAAATTTACCAACGGTAATATCAGTAAATGGACTAATGAAATTCAAATAACAATAAAAAAAATTGTAAAAAAAAACAATTTTATTTTAGTAGGTTCGAGTATGGGTTCTTGGTTATCATTAAATCAATTTAAATATTTTAAAAAGCAAATTAAAGGATTTTTGGGTATTGGTTCAGCACCTGAATTTTTAGAAAGATTAATGTGGAAAAAATTTACAAAAAAAATGAAAAAAGAAACTATTAAAAAAGGAATATACAATTTAAAGCATGGTGATTATGAATATCCTATTTCCTATCAACTAATAAAAGATGGGAGAAAAAATAAGATATTAAATAAAAAGTTTACATCAAAAATCTATACAACTATGATTCATGGAAGTAAAGATGAGGTAGTTCCAATTATTTACTCAAGAAAAATTCTCAAATTATTTGATGGAGCTAAAAAAAAAATTATAATAATTAAAAATGGAGACCATAGTCTATCTAATAAAAAAAACCTTAAGAAAATTACTTTAGAATTAAATAAGATTGTTTCTAATGTGATTTAATCCTTCTATATAAGTTGGAAACTTTAGATTATAATTAAAAAAACTTTTCATTTTTTTATTACTCACTTTTTTAGAATCTTTATAAAAATTTTTTAGCATTTCACTTTCAATGTCCTTAATCTCAACAGTTTTTAATTTGTTAATATCTAGAATTTTAGCACCATACAATGTTACTTCTTCTGAAGAAGAAGGTTTATCATCGGAAATATTGTATATTTCATTAGTTTTAAAATTTGACAAGGATTTAAATAAAATGTTTGCAATATCTTCAACGTAAATTCTTGAAAAAAAATGATCTTTTTTCTTTATTATATTTGTGTTTCCAGATTTTAATCTAACTAATATATTTCTTTCTTTTGAATAAATTCCAGACAATCTAAATATCTGTAATGGTATTTTTTTTTTTTTTGCGAATGTTAACCAAGATTTTTCTGATGCGAGTCTATCCAGTCCATTTTTAGATGTTGGATTAGTTTTGCTTAGTTCATTTACCCATTTTCCTTGATGATCTCCATAAACACTTGTTGCAGATAAATAAGTAATCCATTTAGGATTGCATTCTTGTATTATTTTTTCAAAATTTTTAATAACTATATCTGATCCATTAATTGGTGGTATTGAAATTAAAAAATGATCCGATTTTTTAAGTTTATTGATTAAATTTTTATCAAAAGTGTCACCAATTAATTGAAAGTTATTATAGGTTATTTTATCAATTTTTTTTATTTGTGTTTTTTCTCTAGAAGTAACTGATAAGTTTACATTAAATTTTTCCAAATTAATTTTTTTTATAAAATTTTTTGCCACCTGACCAAACCCAAAACAGAAAATGTTTATATTTTTCATTTTAACTTACTTCTTGAACAATAGGGTCTTCTGTAAGTGGATTTGCTAACTTATTAATCATTTCTTTTGGACAAACCTGAACAAAATTCAAAATTTCTTTGTCAAAATTATCAATTATTTTTTTTGATAACATAGAATTTGTTTCTTTATAATGTTCTTCTATTAAAATTTTCAGATAATTGTTCCAATATTTAGTTTCGATTTTTTGCCATATAACTGTCTCTGGATTTACAGACTTTTCAAAATCTGAAGTTATATCATAAATAAAAGCCATCCCTCCTGTCATTCCAGCTGCAAAGTTATCTCCTACTTTACCTAAAATAACGACTGTGCCTCCAGTCATATATTCACATCCATTGGAATCGCAACCTTCAATCACTGAAATAGCTCCTGAATTTCTTACAGCAAATCTTTCTCCAGCTTTTCCTGATGCAAATAATTTTCCTGAAGTTGCACCATATAATACAGTATTTCCTATAATTGTATTTTCTTCACTTTTTAAATTACTTCCTATTGGTGGATGAATTACTAATTTAGCACCTGACAATCCTTTACCAACATAATCATTTGCATCTCCAAATATTTTTAATTTTAATCCTTCAATTGCAAATGCACCAAAGGATTGACCAGCTGAACCAAAAAAATCAATAGAAATAAAATCCTCTTGAAGTTTTCTCTTATTAAATTTCTTATAAATATAGTGTGAAAGTCTAGTACCAACTGCTCTATGAATATTTTTTATGTCATACAAATGATGTATTTTCTTTTCATTATTAAATTTTTCTTTTACATCTTTATAAATTTGCTCATCCAAAGTATCAGGTACTTCGTTTATAATTTTTTTTTCACAATATCTTTTATTTTCACCAGGATCAGCTTGAACAAACAATGGATTTAAATCAAGGTCGTCAAGACTTTCTGATCCTTTACTTACCTGTCTTAATAAATCAGTTCTACCAATAATTTCATTTAACGATTTAAAACCTAAACCTGCTAAAATCTCTCTTACCTCTTCAGCAATAAAATTAAATAAATTAACTACTTTTTCTGGTGTGCCTGTAAATTTTTCTCTGAGTTTTTCATCTTGAGTACATACTCCTACTGGACATGTGTTTGAATGACATTGTCTTACTAATATACAACCCATTGCTACAAGTGATGTAGTTCCAATTCCAAATTCTTCTGCCCCCATCATTGCTGCAATTACAATATCTCTTCCTGTTTTTATCCCACCATCTGTTCTTAAAGTTACACGATGTCTTAAATTATTTAATGTTAATATTTGATTAGCTTCTGTAAGTCCCATCTCCCAAGGTATACCAACATATTTTATGCTTGTCTGAGGGCTTGCTCCCGTACCTCCAGAATGGCCAGAAATTAAAATAATATCAGCTTTTGCTTTTGCAACACCGGCAGCAATTGTCCCAACTCCACTTGATGCAACCAATTTTACTCCAACACGAGCTTTTGGATTAACTTGTTTTAAATCATAAATTAATTGCGCAAGATCTTCTATTGAATAAATATCATGATGAGGTGGGGGAGAAATAAGTGTAACTCCAGGAGTTGAATACCTTAATTTTGCTATGTCTTTTGTAACTTTAAAACCTGGTAACTGTCCTCCTTCTCCTGGTTTTGCACCTTGTGCTATTTTTATTTCTATTTCATTACAATTGTTCAAATAATCAATTGTGACACCAAATCTAGCTGAGGCTATCTGTTTTACTCTGGAGTTCGAACTATCTCCATTCTCTAAAACATTAAATCTTTTTGAATCTTCTCCTCCTTCGCCACTGCAAGAAGCTCCATTAATTCTATTCATGCCAATTGCAAGTGTTTCATGTGCCTCTTTCGATAACGCTCCATGAGACATACTTCCACTACCAAATCTTTTTAATATTTCTGCTTTATCTTCGACTTGTGAAATATCTATTGGCTTATTTTTATAATTCTTTTTAAAACCTATTAAATCTCTGAGATTAATTGGTGGCAAATCATAAATTGATTTTGCGTATTTTTTATAAGTTTCATATGAATTATTTGTAACAGCATGCTGTAACATATGAATTAAATTTCCTTGATACTGATGTGTTTCACCATTTTTTCTATATTTATAAATGCCGCCAATTGGCAAAACGCTAATGTTTTCTTTAAATGCTTGCTTGTGGATTTCTCTGATTTTTTTTTCAATTCCAATCATACCTATTCCAGAAATTTTTGATGTAATTCCTGGAAAAAATTCAGATACAATTGTTCTGCTTAATCCAACAGTTTCAAAATTACCTCCCCCTCTGTATGAACTTAACACTGAAATTCCCATCTTAGACATAATTTTTAACAAACCGTTATTTACTGTTTCAATATAACGCTTAACACATTCATCTATAGTGAATTTGCTGAATAATTTTTTTTCATATCTTTGATGTATTGTATCTAATGCTAAATATGGATTTATTGTTGTGGCTCCAGCTCCTAATAAAGTAGCATATGAATGAGTATCTAATGCTTCACCAGTTTGGATGTTAAGAGACACATAACCTCTTAATCTTTTTTTAATTAAGTAAGAATTAATTGCTCCAACTGCTAAAAGCATTGGAATAGGTATATTATTTTCATTTAAATTTTTATCAGTTAAAATTATTTGTTTTATACCTTCTCTAACAGCTATCTCTGATAAATTAACAATACTATTTAAAGCTTTTTTTAATGTAGAATCTTTTTCAAATGTGCAGTCAATAATAATAAAACTTTTCTCAAAATATTCTTTAAATTTTAAAAACTGCGAATTTGATAATATTGGACTATCCAAAACATAAATATTTTCTTTAGTTAAATTACTAAAATCTAAAATATTTCCCATATTTCCAAATCTGGTTTTTAAACTCATAACTTTATTCTCTCTTAAAGAATCAATTGGTGGATTAGTAACTTGACTAAAATTCTGTCTAAAATAATGGTTAAGTGGTCTATATCTATCTGATAAAACAGCAATAGGAGTATCATCACCCATAGAACCAGTGGCTTCTTTGGAATCTTCTACCATTGGATGTAAAATTAATTCTAAATCTTCAATAGTTAGTCCAAAAACATATTGTCTTTTTCTTAATTCTTCTCCAAAAAAAAATCTTTTTTCATTTTTAACATAAAATTTTTTATCAAGATTAATAATTTGATTATTGAAATGCTTGTATTCTTTTGCAAGGTAATTTTTAATTTCAGCATTATGATAGACCCTACCTTTATCTAATCTTATACCTATTATCTGTCCTGGTCCCAATCTACCTTTGCTTACAATCTTATTTTCTTCCAAAGATACCATTCCGGTTTCAGATCCAGCAAAAAGAAGTTTATCATTTGTAACAATATACCTTAAAGGCCTTAATCCATTTCTATCATTTGCAGCAATAATCCACTCATTATCTGTTGCAGCAATAGCTGCAGGTCCATCCCAAGGTTCAATAGTGCTATTTAAAAAATTAAATAGTTGCTGCTGGTTTCTTGACAATGTCTTGCTTTTTTTTGACCAAGCATCTGGAATCAACATTAATTTCGCCAATGGTGCAGATTGTCCAGAACGATTTAACAATTCAAAAACATTGTCTAGTGCAGCCGAGTCTGAGTTGCCTGAATTTATTACCGGTTTTAGATTTTCTATTTCTTTAAACAAGTCGCTACCCATTTCCTCCTCATGAACTTTCATCCAATTAATATTGCCTTTTAATGTATTTATTTCTCCATTATGTGCCAAAACTCTAAATGGCTGTGCTAGATCCCAGCTTGGAAAAGTGTTTGTAGAATACCTTTGATGAAAAATTGCAAATCTAGAAATAAATCTTTTATCTTGTAAATCAGGATAAAAATCTGACAATGTTTCAGCAAGAAACATGCCTTTATAAATTATCGATTTTGAACTAAACGAAGGTATATAAAAATCTTTTAATTGAGAATTTAAAGCTTTTTTTTCTATTATTCTTCTAATTATATAAAGTTGCCTCTCAAGTTCTTTGTGCTTAACGTTTCTGTCTTTTGACTTAAAGATAACTTGAACTATTTCTGGTCTTGTTAATTCTGCTTTGAGACCAAGTACGCTAGTATTGATTGGAACTTGTCTCCACCTATAAATATAAAAATTATTGCTTAAAAGCTCTGCTTCAATCAATGTTTTACATTTTTCTTGAGAGTTATAGTCATTACGAGGCAAAAAAATCATTCCAACACAAACTTCTCCACCATCATATTGACGGCCATAATTTTCTATTTTTTCTTTAAAAAAATCTTTTGGAATTTCCACATGAATTCCAGCACCATCACCAGTTTTTCCATCAGCATCTACTGCTCCACGGTGCCAAACGGCCTTTAGTGCTTCAATCCCATACTCAACAATTTTTCTAGATTTTTTTCCTTCAGTAGAAGCCACAAATCCAACACCACATGCATCATGTTCCATATTAGGATTGTAAACTTTGCTATTAATTAGTTTATTTAAATTTTTTTTATAAAGTTTCATATTATTCTAAGCAGCCTTAATTTTTTTCAATAATTTTTTTTTTAAATATTTTTCAATTGAAATAGCAGCATCTCTACCATCCTTAATAGCCCAAACTACCAATGAGGCGCCTCTTATAATATCTCCAGCTGCAAACACACCTTGTAAATTTGTTTCCATAGTATCAAAATCAGTTTTTAATGTTCCCCATTTAGTAACCCGCAAATCTTCAGATCCAAATAATTTTGGCAAATTTTCTGGATCAAAACCTAGAGCTTTTATGACCATATCTGCTTTTAAATTGAATTCAGAACCTTTTTGAATTTCTGGCTTTTTTCTTCCACTTTCATCAGGATCACCTAGTTTAATTTTATTAACAATTAAACTTTCTACTTTATTTGTGCCTAAAAATTCTTTTGGGCTTGAAAGCCAAATAAATTCAACTCCTTCTTCTTCTGCATTTGCAACTTCTCTTGCTGAACCTGGCATATTTTCCCTGTCTCTTCTATAAAGACACTTAATAGAATTTGCATTTTGTCTAACAGATGTTCTAACACAATCCATTGCTGTATCGCCTCCACCAATAACTACTACATCTTTTTTTTCACTGTTTAGTATTCCTCGATCAAATAATTCTACCTTGTCTCCTAAACCTTTCCTATTTGAAGCAGTTAAAAAATCCATTGCAGGAAAAATATTATTTAATTTGCCTCCTGATATTTCTATTTCTCTTGGTTTATAGACTCCAGTTGCAATTAGTATTGCATCATGTTTTTCTCTTAATTGATCTAATGATGAGTCTTTACCAACTTCAAAATTTCGAACAAACTTTATTCCACTTTCTTCTAGAATTTTTGTTCTTCTTTCAACAACATATTTTTCAAGTTTAAAGTTTGGAATTCCATAAATTAATAATCCGCCTGATCTATCGTACCTATCATATATTGTGATTTGATAACCTTGTTTTCTTAATTGTTCTGCGCAAGCCAATCCTGCAGGACCTGCACCTATTATTCCAACATTTTGTTTTTTTTCATTTTCAAAGTGAATTGGCTTAATCCATCCTTGTTTCCAAGCATTTTCAGTAATATATTTTTCTACAGAACCTATTGTTACTGTTCCATGGCCAGACTGTTCTATGACGCAATTTCCTTCACATAATCTATCTTGAGGACAAATTCTTCCACACACTTCTGGCATATTATTTGTGCTTTGAGCTAATTCATAAGCTTCTTGCAACCTTCCTTCTGCAGTTAGTTTTAGCCAGTCTGGAATATTGTTACTTAATGGACAATGAATCTGACAGAAGGGAACTCCACATTGTGAACATCTGCTTGATTGTTCCGATGCTTTTTCGTGAATATATTCCCCATAAATTTCATTGAAATCATCTCTCCTGTTTATAGCTTCTCTTTTAGGTGGGTTTTGTTGACCTATATTCGTAAATTTCAGCATTTTTTCTGACATAGTGATAGAAACTTACATTATATTTACACCAAATAAACAATAACTAGGTCATAATTATTGACCTTATTTCGAAATTTGTCAGTATTTTAGTACTTTTTGACATATATACATGCCTGTTATGCACTAAATTATATTAAGAATTAGACACAATTTTACGTTATTTATAAATAATCTCAATGAACTCAGATTTTTTTGAAATTTTTTTACTTTCAATCATTCAAGGTGTCTCAGAATTTCTACCTGTTAGCTCTGCAGCACATCTAATTTTAGCTTCAAATATTTATGAATTTAAAAACCAATCTTTACTAATAGATATTAGTCTACATTTAGGATCTTTGTTGGCAATACTTTTTTATTTTAAAAATGATATTTTTAATTTTAATAAAAATAAAAATTTATTTTATAAAATAATAATAGGTACTATTCCACTGATAATTATTGGATATTTTTTATATACTACAAACATAATTGATTACTTCAGAAATATTAAAGTTATCGCATGGGCGACTTTATTTTTTGGAATTTTACTTTACATAGCGGATAAAAATAAATTTTTAAAAAAAATAGATACTGATTTTAATATAAAATCAGTTTTAGTAATTGGTTTTTTTCAAGTTTTGGCTCTAATACCTGGAGTAAGTAGAGCAGGTATTACAATAACGGCAGGAAGAATATTAGGATTCGATAGAACAGACTCAACAAAAATTTCTTTTTATTTATCAATACCTGCTCTATTAGGTGCAAGTACTTTAGGAATAAAAGATCTATTCAAAGAAAATATTGATTTTAATTTATTAGTTTTAATTGGAGTCTTTCTATCTTTTTTATTTTCATTAATAACAATTAAAATTTTTCTTAAATTTGTAAAAAATTTTTCTTTAAATGTGTTTGTTGTTTACAGAATATTTTTAGCAATAGTTTTATTTTATATTATATATTTTTAACTTTAGAGTCATATAAAGGTAAAAGCTGAGATAATAAAACTCCAAAAAGAATTAAAAAGCAGCCTATAATATTATTTAAACCTAAAATTTGATTTAAAATTATCCATGCAGCAATAGTTGCAAAAACACCTTCTAAAGAAAATATAATTCCAGCTGGAGCTGGAGAAATATTCTTTTGTGCATAAATTTGTAATGTAAATGCAATACCTCCAGATAAAACTCCTGCATAAATTATTGAAATTGACTCATTCAATATATTTGAAATTGTTATTGTTTCAAAGAAAATTGCAAAAATAAAAGAAAAAAAAGAAACCACTAATGCTTGAAGTGCTCCAAAAAATAATGGCAAATTAAAAGATTTAGCAAAATTACCAATAAAAATTATATGCAAAGCCCAAAAAAGTGCACATAAGATTACCAGACCGTCCCCTAATCTAATTGTAGCATCTGAAAAATCACTTAATAAATAAACTCCAAAAACACAAAATACTACTGAAGGCCAAATACTCCAATGTATTGATTTAGAATAAATAAAAAAAAGAATGATAGGAACCATTGGAACATAAAAAATTGTAAAAAAGGCCGCATTTGCAACATCTGTATAAAGTAAAGCAGCCTGTTGAAGATAAGTTCCTAAAAATAAGAATAAACCTATCAAAAAAAGCAGTTTAAAAAATAACTTCTTATTATTATTTATTTCTTTAAAGATTTTTTTTTTTTCAATTAATAATGCAAATGGTATAATGGACAAAAAGCCAACAAAAAATCTTGTTGCATTAAAGGTTAGAGGGCCAATTTTATCCATGCCAGTATCTTGAGCAATAAAAGTTGTTCCCCAAATAAAAGTGCAAAAAATAGCACTAAATAAAGACATCGATTTAGACATATTTTTAGACTGCTAATTTATAAGCAAAATTTTTACCAAGATTTTCTTTTAATTCATTACAAAATCTTGCTGCTTCAGCACCATCAATAATTCTATGATCGTAAGATAAAGATAAAGGCAACATTATTCTTGATTGATATTTGTCTTCATAATAAGCATTTTTTTTTGAAGATCTTCCAACTCCTAAAATTGCAACTTCTGGATAATTAATAATTGGAGTGAAAAAGGAACCACCTATACCTCCTAGACTAGTTATTGTCATTGAACCTCCAAAAAATTCCTTTTTATCTATTTTTAAATTACGACATTTGTCACTGATAGTTTTTAATTCGTTGCTTATAAGATTAATATTTTTATTATTTACATTTCTTAGTTTTGGAACCATTAATCCATGAGGAGTATCAACTGCAATACCTATATGATAATATTTTTTAATTGTGATTTTTCCCTTATCAATATCCTCTATTGATGAATTAAAACTTGGAAATTTTTTTAAAGTAGAAACTAATCCCTTTACAATAAATGCAAGAGGAGTTAATTTTTTTTTTTCACCTGTAAAGGAATCTGTAAGTGTACTTCTAAACTCTTCCATTTCTGTTATATCTGCTTCATCGTGGTGTGTTACATGTGGAATATTTTTCCATGAATTTACTAAATGTGGGATTGCAATTCTTTTTACTCGCGCAATATCTTTAATTTCTATTTCTCCAAAATCTGAATGATTATATTCATTTTTAATTTTACTAAATGGTTGACTATCTTCTTCTGTACTTTTCGGATCTTTTATTTGGTTACTTATAAATTTTTTTACATCTTCTTCAGTAATTCTTCCTTTTCTTTCTGTTCCCTTTATTAAACTTACATTTGCTCCTAACTCTCTAGCAAATTTTCTAACTTTTGGGGTTGTAAAGATTTTTTTATCTTCTGTCATTTTCTATAATTTTGTTGGTATTGGTTTTTCTGTATCAATATTATATTTTTTTATAGCATCTTTTGCATATTTTGAAGGAATTAATTGTTCTTTTGCCAAAGCACTTAAAGAGTATGCAACTAAATGTTCTTTATCTACTTCAAAAAATTTCCTTAAATTTTTTCTTGTATCGCTTCTTCCGTAGCCATCGGTACCAAAAGAATAAAAACCTTTTGAAATAAAAGGTCTTATTTGATCTGAATTCAATCTAATATAATCTGATGCAGCTATAACTGGTCCTTCAGTTAATGATAAACATTTTTCTATATATGTTTTTTTTGGTTTACTATCAGGATGTAGTAGATTGTATCTTTCTACTTCCAATGCTTCTTTTCTTAATTCATTAAAGCTTGTTACACTCCATACGTTGCTATCTATTTGATAATCTTTTTGAAGGATTTCTGCTGCTGCAATCATTTCTCTTAAAATTGTACCCGATCCAAGTAACTGAATTTTAGTTTTTTTATATTTATTATGTTCTTTAAACAAATACATTCCTTTTAATATTCCCTCTTCAATAGATTTATCTTTTGGCATTGCTGGATGACAATAATTTTCATTCATTGTTGTTATGTAATAAAAAATTTTTTCTCGTTTATCATACATTCTTCTCAATCCTTCTCTAAAAATAGTTGCCAATTCATAAGAAAAAGTAGGATCATACGATTTACAATTTGGAATAACAGATGACAGTATATGGCTATGTCCATCTGCATGTTGTAATCCTTCGCCTGCTAAAGTTGTTCTGCCTGCTGTCGCACCAATTAAAAAACCTCTAGTTTGGTTGTCTCCAGCTGCCCAAGCAAAATCACCTGTTCTTTGAAAACCAAACATTGAATAAAATAAATAAATTGGAATCATTTCTAAATCATGATTCGTATAAGAAGTTCCGGCCGCAATCCAAGACGACATTGCTCCTGCTTCTGTTATTCCTTCTTCTAATACTTGTCCTTTTATATCCTCTCTATACGAGCTTAGTTGTTCCGAATCTACGGGTTCATATTTTTGCCCTTCATGGGCATAAATACCAATTTTTTGAAAAAATCCCTCCATTCCAAATGTTCTTGCTTCATCTGGAATAATTGGGACTAATCTAGGTGCAACATTTTTATCTCTTAATAAACTTGTAAGCATTCTTACCAGTACCATTGTGGTTGACATTTCTTTCTTCCCTGTCGATTCTTTCATTGCTTTAAATATATCTTCCGAAGGAGTTTTAATTGATTTTGCAAAGGAAGATCTTTCAGGCAGATTTCCACCCAATTTTAATCTACGCTCTTTTAAGTATTTTATTTCAGGAGAGTTTTCTGGAGGTCTATAGTATTCAATATTTTTTACTTGTTGATCAGTTAAAGGAACATCAAATCTGTCTCTGTAATATAATAAATCTTTTTCATCTAATTTTTTTTGTTGGTGAGTAGTATTAATACTTTCTCCTGATTTACCCATACCATATCCTTTTATTGTTTTTGCTAAAATTATAGTTGGACTACCTTTATTTTGCATAGCTGCATGATATGCTGCATAAACTTTGTGTGGATCATGACCTCCTCTATTTAACTTCCAAATATCCTTATCATCCATTTGAGAAACTAAATTTAAAAGTTCTGGGTACTTGCCAAAAAATTTTTCTCTCACAAAAGCTCCTCCTTTGGCTTTAAATGCTTGGTACTCTCCATCAAATGCTTCATTCATTCGCTTAATTAATAATCCTGATTTATCTTTTGCTAACAAAGAATCCCAATAAGAACCCCAGATAACTTTAATTACATTCCAGCCAGCACCTCTAAATATTCCTTCTAATTCTTGAATAATTTTTCCATTTCCCCTAACAGGACCGTCTAGTCTCTGTAAATTGCAGTTAACTACAAAAATTAAGTTATCTAATTTTTCCCTAGCAGCTAAACCAATTGCTCCTAAAGACTCTGGTTCATCTGTTTCTCCATCTCCTAAATGACACCAAATTTTTCTTCCTTCATCTTTTAACAATCCTCTATTAATTAAATACTTAGTAAATCTAGCTTGATAAATTGCCATCATTGCGCCCAGTCCCATTGAAACTACTGGAAACTGCCAAAACTTAGGCATTAACCAGGGATGAGGGTAAGAAGAAAGACCTCCAGGATTAACTTCTTGACGGAATCTATCTAGTTGTTTTGAAGTAATTCTTCCTTCAAGAAAAGCTCTAGCATACATTCCAGGAGCACAATGTCCTTGAAAATAAATTAAATCTCCACCAAATTTATTATTTTTTGCTCTCCAAAAATGATTCATACCAACATCATAAAGTGTAGCTGCTGATGCAAATGTTCCTATATGACCACCTAACTCTGGGGTTTTTTTGTTTGCTCTAACAACCATGGCTGCTGCATTCCATCTAATCAAAGCTCTTATTTTTCTTTCAAGATTTTGATCACCAGGAGATTTTGTCTCTTCATCTGGCGCTATTGTATTTATGTAGGGTGTGTTTCTTGACAAAACTAGATCTGAACCTTCTTTATAAGAATGTTCTATTAATTGTTTGATCAAAAATTGAGCTCTACTTTTTCCATCTTTTTCAAGAACCGCAGAAAGTGATTCCATCCATTCTTTTGTTTCTATTGGATCAATATCACCACTTTGTACAACCTCAATTTTTTCAACAATTTCTTTTTTTTTGTTTATTATTTTTGGTTTTTCATCTTCTTCTTTTAATACTAGAGTTTTTTCAGCTTCTTTAATAATTTTTTCTGTAACTGGAGGTATTTTTTCTTCAACATTTTCTTTAGACCGTTCCTCTGATTGAACTGTGTTTTGTAAAGTTATAAGCAAATCACCTTTGGAAACTTTATCTCCAATCTTAACATTTACATCTTCCACTACTCCTTCAGAAACTGAGGGAACTTCAACGCTAGATTTATCGCTTTCTAAGGTAACTATAGAATCGTTCTTTTTTATTGTGTCACCTTTTTTTACTAAAACTTCTATAATTTCTACTTGCTCAAAATCACCTATATCGGGAACTAATAATTTATTTTCCATTAAACAACTTTGATTTTAGTCACTTATTAGTAAATTCATAGAGATATTATTTTGGACATATTTATATCTTTTTTTGGTCATTCTTAAATGGGTAAATTGTAACATGTTAATAAAACTTATTAAAAAAATTAAATCATTTAACAACAACCAAAATTTAGATGGTAGATTTTGGATACAAAGATTGTTGTTAAGAAAAAATTTAAATTCATTAAAATATTAATCTCTTTCTATACACATTGCAATTCCCATTCCACCACCTATACATAAAGTGGCTAAACCTTTTTTTGAATTTCTTCTAACCATTTCATGAATTAATGTAACTACAATTCTAGCACCTGAAGCTCCAATTGGATGTCCTAAAGCTATAGCTCCACCATTAACATTAACTTTTTCAACTGGAATATTTAATTCCTTAATTACAGCTATATTCTGTGCTGCAAATGCTTCGTTAGACTCAACTAAATCTAAATCATTTATAACCCATCTAGCTTTTTCTAAAGCCTTTTTTGATGCAGGAATTGGTCCCGATCCCATAAAAGCAGGATCTACTCCGCATGTTGCCCATGATACTATTTTGGCAAGAGGAACTAATCCTCTTTTTTCAGATTCTTCTCTGGTCATTAATAACACAGCGGCTGAACCATCATTAATACCAGATGAATTACCTGCAGTTACAGTTCCATTTTTTTTAAATGATGGTTTAAGTTTTGATAAACTTTCAATTGTGATTCCTTTTCTTGGGTGCTCATCTTCTGAAGATTTATCAATTATTTCTTCCATAAATTTTTTATTTTTTATTGCTTCTTGCGCTTTTGATTGAGAAGAAGCTGAAAAAATATCTTGTTCTTCTCTTGAAATTTCCCATTTTTCAGCAACATTTTCTGCTGTAATTCCCATGTGATAATTGTTGTACGCATCAATTAGACCATCTTTTAACATCATTTCTTCTTTTGAGTTAGTCATGCTTTCTTGACCTCCGGCAATAATTATTTTTGCATCACCTAGTAAAATTGATTGATATCCAGCTACAACAGATCTTAAACCTGAACCACATACTTGATTTATTACGTACCCAGTTTTTTCTTTAGGTATTCCAGCTCTAATTGCTGCTTGTCGTGCTGGATTTTGACCAGTGTCCCCAGTAAGAACCTGTCCCATTATAACTTCGTCAATAAATTTTGCTTCAACTTTTGACTTACTCAAAATATTTTTTATAACAGCTTCACCTAAATCGTGAGCTTGGAATTTATGCCAAATACCCTTGTACTTTCCTATAGCTGTACGTAGCGCTGATACAAAAACTATATCTTTAGATTTTTTTGTCATACAAATACAATAGTTGCTAAATTAGAAAATTACATTAAAAAATGTAATGTGCTATAATAATAACAGTGTTGCGCCTGTAGCTCAATTGGATAGAGCGCTTGGCTACGGACCAGGAGGTTCTGGGTTCAACTCCTAGCAGGCGCGCCATTTATTAATTTTTCAATTATTTTATTATATTTATTCAAACTTTCTCCTGCTGAAAATTTACTCAAACTTTTTTTATAAAATTTTTTTTTTACAATGAAAATTTTTCTATTATTAAAGAATAATTCAATTTTTTTTGATAAATCTATATGATCATTTTTTTTTACTAAAAAACCTGCTTTACCATTTAATAAAATTTCTCTAGGTCCAGTAGGACAGTTTGTTGAAATAATTGGTTTATTTAATGACATAGACTCAATTAAAACATTTGGCAAACCTTCATAGTTTGAAGTTAATATAAATAAATCTGATTTTAATAAATATGGAAAAGGATTTTTTTTAAATTTAAAAATATAAAGATTTTCATTAAATTTATTTTCTTTTGCATATTCGATTAATTTTTTCTTTGCCTTTCCATCCCCCATTAAAACAATATCACATCTAATTTTTTTTTTTATTTCGTTAAATGCTTTTAATAGCATCATTTGATTTTTAACTTCATCGAGTCTTCCTAAAGAAAATAAAATGGGTTTATTTTTATTAAAAAAAGGTTTTTTTCTAATTGTGAATTCTTTAGATAATTTTTGATAGTCTAACTTTAAAGTTGGATTATAAATAAATACAACATTTTTTTCTTTTGAAATTTTTTTAAATTCGTTGGCTAAATCTTTAGAATTACAAATTATTTTTTTAGCATTTTTATATAATAAACTTGCTAAAAAAATTATTACTCTTCCCTTGATAAAAGTATGTTTAAATTTCTCTATTGAAAGTCTTTCACAACAAACTACTTTTAAAGTATTATTAAATAAAAACTTATTAACTGCCAAAACCAGCACATTAGCATGCATTTGAATAGGAATAATTATATCTGGTTTTAATTTTTTAAATATTTTTGATAGTTCAAAAAATGAAAATATTGTCCTTTTTGAATTTAATTTAATTTTTTTTATCCCTATTCTTTTGAAATCACTTTCAAATTTATTTGAAAAATAATTTGAAATAAAAAAGACCTCATATTTTTTAGCTAATTTTTCTGAAATAAGTAAATTTGTCTTTTCCACACCTCCATCCTTGAAAAAAGGATGGTAAAATAAGATTTTCTTTTTTTGCACTAATTATATTTATTGTTTTAAAAAATTAATATCATATTGGAATTTCATCAAATTTAAAGATAATACATTCTAATAAAATAAAATTATGAAAGTATCTTTACAAAAAGCTGTTGTATATTTTTTTATTATAGTACTTATTATATTAATAATAATTTCTTTAATAATTTAAATAATGTCTAAAAAATTTGAAAAAATAGCTATTAAACCTGGTTTTATGAAACATAATGGTGGATTGCTATTTAGAGAAATTTCAAAAAGTGAATATGAATTTAAAACAACTATTAAAGAAAATAATTTAAATACAGCGGGTATTACTCATGGAGGATACATTGCAACAATTATAGATTCTGGAGCAGGTACTGGAGCACATAGGACCGCAAAAAATTCTCAATGTGTTACAATTTCTTTAGATATAAAATTTATTAGAGCAACTAAATTAGATGATGAAATTATTGGTTTTGTAAAAATTTTAAAAAAAACTAAGTCAATGGTATTTTTAATTTGTCATCTAAAAAAAAATAAAAAAATTATTGCTTCTGCATCTGGAATTTGGAAAATTCTTAATAAGTAGGTTTTCTTTTATAATTTAAATATCCAAAAATAAATAGTAATAATGTAGCAAATGGATAAACTATTATTTTTTTTGGTCTATCTGAATTTTCTATTTTAAATTCACTTATAAAATCACCTACTTTAAATCCTTCTTTTTTAGCTAAACTATTCTGTTTTAATGTATCTACCACAATTTTATTTTCATCTTTAGCTAAATTAATTCCATACTCTTCTAAATTAAAGTTATTTTTAAAGGTGTTTTTTTTAATAACAAATAATTTATATCTTTCGCCATATTCACTTGATCGAGTTATTTTCAAATGTACTTCCTTCTTTGGATCTAAATTTAATGAATAAATACTATTTAAATCTATATAATTATATTTAGGATAAAATTTATTTAAAATAAAATCAGGTGATAAGAAAGATATCGAAATAAATAAAAAAACTATAATTTCATACCATCGAAGTTTATCAAAAAACCATCTTTGGGTAGCAGAGGTAAACACTAATATTCCAATTAAAGAGGTTAAAATCACTAATAATGCATGCCAAATATTTTCAACTCCAATTAAAAGTAATTCATGATTAAATAAAAAAACAATAGGGAGTATCCCTGTTCTTAAACTGTACCAAAAAGCTTGTACACCAGTCCTAAGTGGATCTCCTCCTGAAATAGCAGCAGCTGCATATGATGCTAAGCCTACTGGTGGAGTAACATCGGCCATTAATCCAAAATAAAATACAAATAAGTGAACAGCTATAAGTGGAAATATAAATCCAGAAGCATTGCCTACATCTACTAAAACCATTGCCATCAATGAAGCTACGACTACATAATTAGCCGTTGTTGGGAGTCCCATTCCAAGCAACAAACATAATATAATGGTCAAAAACAATAAAATTACGACATTATCTTTAGCAACGGACTCTATAACAACAATTAAATTTGTACTTAGCCCTGTAGATCCCACGGCTCCTACTATTACTCCAGCAGTTGCTATGGCTATCCCAACACCTACCATATTTATTGCACCTTTTTCAAAACCTATAATAGTTTGATTAAACCAAGTTTTAAGGGCATCTTGAAAATTAGATTGTTTAATCAATTTATTTATCAAATTTACAAAAATTAATGCAACGGTCGCATAAAATATTGAATAAGAAGCTGTAAATCTTAAAACTACTAATAAATATATTAAAACAAAAATTGGAATTAAAAAATGTAACCCAGCTAAAAAAGTATTTTTTAAATTCGGCACATCTTTTTCTTCCATACCCTTAAGATTTAATTTTAAAGCTTCAAGATGAGAAATATAAAACAAAGCTATATAAGATATAATTGCAGGTAAAAAAGCATGTTTAACAACTTCAAAATATGTAACTCCTATAAAACTTGCCATAACAAAAGCTGCTGCCCCCATTACTGGAGGCATTAATTGACCATTAACTGACGATGAAACTTCTATTGCTCCTGCTTTTTCTTTTGAAAAGCCAGTTTTTTTCATAATTGGGATTGTAAAGGTTCCTGTGGTAACAGTATTTGCAATTGAAGAGCCTGAAATTAAACCAGTCATTCCTGATCCTAATATAGCTGCTTTTGCAGGCCCTCCTCTCATTTTTCCAACCATAGCAAAAGCTAAATCTAAAAAGTATTTTCCTCCTCCTGCTGTTTCTAAAAGTGCACCAAATAAAACAAACAAAAAAATAAAATCTACCGAAACGCCTATTGGAATTCCAAATATAGCTTCTTGATCAAACCATTGAAATCCTACAAGTCTCTTTAACGAAAGTCCTCCATGAGAAATTATTTCTGGAGCATATTTTCCAAAATAAGAAAATAATAGGAAACAAATTGCTATTATTACTAAAGGTAAACCAATAGCCCTTCTGGTAGCCTCAAGCAAAATTAAAATTCCACTTATTCCAATAATTAACTCAATTGGTATATTAATATTTTGACTTAAACTAATATTTAAAAGAAATCCTCCTCTATCAACAAGTTGATCATAAAAAAAATAAATATATAAACAGCAAAAAGCTGCAGTTAAACTAATTAAAATATCTAAGATTGAAATTTTTTTAGATTTAGAAATAGGAAATATTAAAAATGTTAGAGTTAAAGCAAAACCTAAATGAATAGCTCTAGCAGGCAACCCTTTAAACATTCCAATGTCAAACATAAAAGGGAAAGGTGAAGCATACCAGAGCTGAAATAATGTCCAAATGATTGCTATAGCAGCAACAACTTTTAAATGTAAACCTGTGAGATTCCTAGTCGGTGACAAATCTTCACTAATTTTATCTTTTATATCAGTACTTATGTTCTGATTCATTTTGTAAAAGATACCTTATTATAAAAAAAAAGGCCCAAAAAATATTGGGCCTTTTTAATTTAATTTATGTATTTAAATTACATTAATCCGGCTTCTTTATAGTATTTAATTGCACCAGGATGTAATGGAGCAGATAAGCCATCAGCAATCATGTTTTTCTTTTCTAATGGACCAAAAGCAGGATGTTGTGCTCTAAAAGAATCAAAGTTTTCAAAAACAGCTTTAGTTACTAAATAAACTAGTTCTTCAGAAACATCTGCGCTAGTTACTACAGTAGCTTTAACGCCAAATGTAGTTACATCATTTTTTTGATCTGTATAAGTCCACGCTGGAATTACTGCTTTAGCGTAGTAATCTGCGCCATCAATCAAACCTTGAACAGGTCCACCTGTAAGATTAATTGGTGATGCGCTTGCCGCACAAGTTGCCGCTTGTTCCATTGCACCATTTGGAAATCCTACTGAATAACCAAATGCATCTATTTTACCATCACACAATGCTTTAACTTGTTCAGATGAAGTTAACTCTGTAACAGATTTAAAAAAGCTATTATCAACTCCCATTGCTTTCATAAGTTCTTCCATGGTTCCTCTTTGACCAGATCCAGGATTACCTATGTTAACAACTTTACCTTCAAGTCCTGCAAAATCACTTATATTTGCACTTGCACTTGCCCAAATTTGAAACGGTTCATTATGAACAGAAAATACAGCTCTTAGATTGCTAAACTGTTTTCCTTCCCATTTACTTGAACCATTAACAGCATGATATTGCCAGTCAGACTGAGCTACACCAAATTGAAACTCACCTTCTTTGATTTTTCCAATATTGTAATTAGATCCACCTGTAGATGGTGCTGTACATCTGTAAGCTTTTTCTGTTGCAGCTTTTTTTCTGCCATGTTCAGAGCTAGTTGCATATTTGTGCAACATTTTACAAATTGAATTTCCAGT
The DNA here is from genome assembly GCA_902597425.1 of uncultured Pelagibacteraceae bacterium. Classification (GTDB taxonomy): domain Bacteria; phylum Pseudomonadota; class Alphaproteobacteria; order Pelagibacterales; family Pelagibacteraceae; genus Pelagibacter. Next base: position 34,816 of record CACJXT010000003.1, read on the forward strand.
TTGGAAATAAACTCCAGTAGGTCCACCAGTTCCTATCGTGAAAAACTCTGCTGTAGTTTTAGGTTTATTTTGTGAATAAAAAATTCCACCTATAATAACTATTGCTATAATTATTGTTATTAGGCCTTGATTTTTTTTCATTATTTTCCCCCTCTATATTATATTTATTTATTCAATAATTTAACAATATTGTGATAATGATGTCCAGAAAGTTATTTAATTAGATTCAACCCAATCTTTAAGTTTTTTTGTACCTTCAATAATTTTAGGAGCAAATTTAGATATAGAATTCATATCTATTTTTTTTGTTTTTTTTACATTTTGCATAAATTGATCTCCATTAAAATCTGTAAAGCTTAATCTTGTTATCATTCGTTTTTTTGAAAATCCAAAATCAGACCCTGGTAGTAAAGCTACTCCTGTTTCTTTAAGAATATTACTGCACATTTCTTCAGATGTAGAAAATTTTTCAATCGAAAATTCTGGCATAAGATAAAATCCACCTTGAGGTTTATTCATGCTAATTATGTTTGTTTTTAAATTCTCATAAACATATTCTCCAACTGCCTTAAGAATAGAGCGAGAATTATTTATATATTCATTTTGATTATTGCTATAAGCAGCTATAGCAGCATATTGTATTGGTGCACTAACTGATGAAAAAGTTTCACTTGCTAAAATTTTAAGAGAATCCCTTAATTCTCTTAGATTTTCAGGTATTATAAAATATCCTAATCTCCAACCACCTGCTCCACACCATTTGCTGAGTCCAGTACTAATAATAGTTTTTTCAGGATAAAATTCCGAAATAGATTTAAAATCTTTGTTAAAACTTAATTCTGAATAAATTTCATCCGATAGAATTAAAATATTATATTTTTTTGCAATAAAACTTATCTCTTTTAAATTATTACAAATCTGACCTGAAGGATTATTTGGAGAATTTAAAAAAAGTAAATAATTTTTATTTTTATTCTTTAAAATAGTTTTTTCAATTTCTTCCGCCGTTGGAAACCAGTTATTTTCTTTAGTTGTTGTAATCCAGCATGTTTTATTTCCGCTTATTAAAGCCTGGGGAGCGTAAGACACCCAACTAGGTACGGGAAGTAATATATCTCCATTAAAAAGCTGTTGTAACAAAAACATTAATTCTTTAGTTCCAGGTCCAATGATTACGTTTTCTTCTTTATAATAATTATTATTTTTAGCACTAGCGTATTTAGAAATTGCATTCCTTAATTCATTTAATCCTAGGATTGGAAGGTATTTATTTTGATGTGCATTGTTTTTTAATTCATCAATAACATCTTCAGGAACTTTAAAGGGTGATTGTCCAAAACCAAATTTATATATTTTTTTACCATCTGATTCTAACTTCTTTGAAATTTCATTTATTCTTAAAGTTGAAGAAGTTTTCAAGTTTTTTACTATATCTTTTATCATTTAGTGATTTAATTCTTCCAAATTTTTATATTGCTCTAAAACTTCTGGATTTAATAATGCTTCTTTATTTTTTATCTCATTACCTTCTATTATATTTTTAACTGCTAATTCAACTATTTTTCCATTCTTTGTTCTTGGAATATCAGTAATACTTATAATTTTAGCTGGAACATGTCGCGGTGATGCGTTTATCCTTATTTGTTTTTTAATCTTAATTGTTAATTCTTCTGTTAGATCATAACCCTCAGCAAGCACTACAAATAATATTATTCTTATATCATTATCCCATGACTGACCAACCGCTATAGACTCTATAATCTCGTTAAATTTCTCTACCTCTACATAAATTTCAGATGTACCAAGTCTTACCCCACCTGGATTAAGAGTAGCATCAGATCTACCATAGATTATAAATCCCCCATTATCTTTAATTTCTGCATAATCCCCATGATGCCATATATTTGGAAATTTATTAAAATAAGCTTTTTTAAATTTTAAATCATTTTTATCATTCCAAAACTTCAAAGGCATTGAGGGAAAAGGATTTACACAAACCAGCTCGCCTTTTTTATTTTTTATTGAGTTACCTGATTCATCAAAAATATTTACATCCATACCAAGACCTTTATTTTGAATTTGACCTGAAATTACTGGATCATAAAGATTACCTAGGACAAAACATGAAACAATATCTGTTCCACCTGATATAGAAGATAGATGCACATCTTTTTTTAAATTATTATAAACATATTCAAACCCTTCTTTTGATAAAGGTGAGCCAGTGGAGCAAATAGTTCTTAATTCTTTAAGCTTATATTTGCTTTTAATATTAGCTTTATTTAATGCGTCAATGTATTTTGCACTTACTCCAAATAATGAAATTTTTTCTTTTTCTACAATTTCTAATAAAAGATCTTGTTTTTTAAACATTGGAAATCCATCAAATAAAACAATTGATGCTTTAGAAGCAAGCACACTAATTAGCCAATTCCACATCATCCATCCACATGTAGTAAAATAAAAAACATTATCATTTTTTTTAATATTACAATGCAATTGATGTTCTTTTAAATGTTGCAACAAAACACCTCCACTTCTATGACAAATGCATTTAGGTTTGCCTGTTGTTCCGCTAGAGTAAAGGATTGCTAATTCATGTTCAAAATCAAATTTAACAAATTTTATTTTTCTAACTTTAATTTTTTGAATATCACTCCAAAGAAATTGAGTAATATTTTTAAATTGATATTTTTTTTTAATATATTTTTTACCTGGATAATTAATTAAAACCAAATACTTTATAGAACTTATCTTTTTTAATATTTCTGGTACTCTTTCTATAATATTAATCTCTTTTCCATTATAAAAATACCTGTCACATACAAATAAAACTTTTGGCTTTATTTGAGAGAAGCGTTCAATAACTCCTTTTACTCCAAAATCAGGAGAACATGAAGACCAAATTGCTCCTACAGATGTGGTTGCAATAAAACTTTCCACAGTTTCAATTAGATTTGGCATATATGCAGCAACTCTATCTTTTTTTTTAAGCTTAATTTTATGAAAAAAATTGTTTATTTTACTCACATTATTATTTAAATTTTTCCAATTTCTTTCTTCCTTAAAACCATTTTCACTAATAAATGTTACTGCTTTAGTATTATTTTTTTTAGAAAGTAAATTTTCTGCAAAATTTAATTTTGAGTTAGGTAAAAAAATATTTTTATAAAGTATATTTGATTTTTTAATTTTTTTTTTACCTTTTATACCTTTAACTTTACAATAATCCCAAATTGTATTCCAAAAATTATCTAAATTATTTACACTCCAACTTAATATTTTTCTATAATCTTGATCAAATTTTTGGTTAAATTTTTTTGATATAAATTTTTCATAATTATATAAATTTGAACTTGACTTTAGATTTGATGTTGCGACCCACAGCTTTTTGGCCATAATTTTTATTTAAATAATTATTGTAGAATTAATTTTATTTATGTTACTCTAAATTAGATATAAACACTAAAATGAGAACTTTTTTCCATATGATTCGGTCATGTTTTAGACTATTTTTGTTCTTTAAGACCAACTACATATGGTAGGAAAATAATTTAATACACTAAAGATTGAAATGGCAAAAAAAAAAATTACTGCTGTTCTAGGACCCACAAATACTGGAAAAACCTTTCAAGCTATTGAAACAATGCTCTCTTTTGAAAGTGGAATGATTGGTTTTCCTTTAAGATTATTAGCCAGAGAAGTTTACGACAAGATTATTCAAAAAATTGATCCTAGCAAAGTTGCACTAATAACTGGTGAAGAAAAGATTATACCAGTTAATGCTAAATATTATCTTTGTACAGTAGAATCTATGCCTATAGATAAAAATTTAGAATTTGTCGGGGTAGATGAAATTCAAATGTGTGCTGATAGTGAAAGGGGTCATATTTTTACTGATCGTTTATTAAACCTTAGAGGTGAAAAACTTACAATGTTAATGGGTTCTAACACAATTAAAAATATTATTGCTAAATTAGATGAAGATACTGAATTTATTAATAAAGAAAGATTATCAAAACTTTCTTATGTTGGTCACAAAAAAATTTCAAGAATAGATAGAAAAACTGCAATTATAGCTTTTTCAGCGGAAGAAGTTTACGCAATTGCTGAATTAGTAAGAAGGCAAAAAGGTGGTGCAGCAATTGTTATGGGTTCTTTAAGTCCAAAGACTAGAAATGCACAAGTTGAATTATATCAGTCAGGAGATGTAGATTTTTTGGTAGCAACTGATGCTATAGGTATGGGAATAAACATGGATTTAGAGAATGTTTATTTTTCAAATTTAAAAAAATTTGATGGTAAAAAACTTAGAAGATTAAATCTATCAGAAATTGGTCAAATAGCAGGAAGAGCTGGAAGGTATTTAAATGATGGAAATTTTGGAATAACTGGAGATTGTGCAGAAATTAATGCTGAAGAAGTAGAATTATTAGAAAATCATAAATTTGAAGAAATTAGAACATTGATTTGGAGAAATTCAAATCTAAACTTTAATAATGCAAATAGTTTAATTAAATCACTTGAAGAAAAGCCTAATAAAGATTGGTTAAGAAAAGTTCATGAATGCGAAGATGAAAAGGTTTTAAAATATTTTTTAAAAGATTTAACATCATTCAAAATATTAAATAATGAAAAAGTATTAAGTTTGTTGTGGGAATGTTGTCAAATTCCTGATTTTGTTAAAAAAACTTATGGTAATCACTTGGAAGTTGTAAGTAAAGTTTTTGGTTTTCTTAATGGAAAAAAAGGGAAAATAAGTAACAATTATATGAAACAACAACTATCAGTTTTAGATAAATTAGAAGGAAATGTTGATTCTTTATCAAACAGAATTGCAAATGTTAGAACATGGTCTTATGTGTCGAATAAAGTTAATTGGGTAGAAAATCAAGATTATTGGGTTGAAAGAACAAAATTATTAGAAGATAAATTATCAGATAGATTGCATGAAGAACTTACTAAAAGTTTTATTGATAAAAGAGCAAGTATTTTAGCTAGAGGATTAAAACAAGATGTGACTTTTAATACTAAAATAATCGAAAACGAAAAAGTTATAATAGACAATCAATTTATTGGAAAATTAAAAGGATTAAAATTAGAGCTAGACTTAAAAGTTGATACACTTGACACTGACATTAAGTCACTAAAGAAAGCTGCAAAACAAGGCATTGGTCCAGAATTAAACAAAAGAATTAAACAAATTATTAGCACTGGTTTGCTTGAGTTAAAAGATGATTTTAAAATTTATTGGGGAAAATTTTCAATTGCTAAATTACTACCTGGCAAAGATTACCTAGAACCTGAGTTAACCTTAATCATTGATGATATTGTTGAAATTTCTGAAAAAAAAAAACTTTCAGATTATTTGGAAAAATGGTTAAGTAAAAAAATCAGATTTGTATTAAAAAGCTTAATCGAACTTAAAGATTTAAAAGAAAAAAATTCTTCTATTAGAGCTTTGGCTTATCAATTATACGAAAATAATGGTGTATTAAAAAGAGAGAACGTCATGGAATATTTAAAAAATTTAGAACAAAAAGAGAGAAAAATTTTAAGAAATTTAGGAGTAAAATTTGGTAGATATCATATTTTCCTTTTTAAATTATTAAAACCGGAAGCAGTTTCATTAAGAATTTTACTTTGGAAAAATTATAATCAAAAGTTATTTAATCTTAAGCCTCCAACTTTTGGATTAAATTTTTTAGAGAACAAAGATCTTAAAAATAAAAATTTTATGCTATTATGTGGATTTGAAAGTTTTGATGAATATTTTGTTAGAATAGATATTTTGGAAAGATTGTTTGTAAAAATTATAAATTCAAATCCAAACAAAAATAGTAAAATAAAACTTGTTCCTGAGATGCTAAATTTACTTGGTTGTAGCAAAGAAAATTTTTTAAAGTTAATAAAAAAAATGAATTATAAAACTCTTGAAGAAAATAACGAATTTTACTTTAAATATGCTCAAAATAAAAAAAAGGATAAAAAATTTATTCCAAAAAATCAAAAAACTGATAATCCTTTCAGTATTTTAAAAAATATGAGTCTTAAATAATGTTCAAACTCTTCAAAAAAAAAAATGCAATTGATAATATACAAAATAGTAATGAACTATTGTCAAAAACTACTTCCTTACTTATTCACGCTGCAAAAATTGATGAAAATTACACTAATAAAGAAAAAGAAATTATCAAAAAAACACTTATAGAATTAGGTGCAAAACATTCTGAAGTTGATAAAATAATAATAAATGCGGAAATTAATGAAGAAAATTCTAATCAAATATTAGATTTTACAAAAGAAATTAAAAATAAAGGTCATGATTTTAAAATTAAAATTATTGAAACATTATGGAATATTATTTATTCAAATAATGAAGCTGACATGTATGAAGATAATTTAATGAGAAGACTGTCCGGTTTGTTATACTTAGATAATAAAACAATGGGTGACATAAAAGAAAAAATAAAAAAAAACTCAACACAATGACTTATATTGTAAACGAAAACTGCATTAAGTGTAAATTAACAGACTGTGTTGAAGTTTGTCCGGTTGATTGTTTTTATGAGGGAAAAAATATGCTTGTAATTAAACCTGATGAGTGTATAGATTGTGGCGTTTGTGAACCTGAATGTCCAATTGATGCTATAAAACCAGACACTGAACCTGGAACTGAAAAGTGGGTAGAATTGAACAGTAAATATTCAGAAATTTGGCCAAACATAAACAAACAAAAGGATCCTTTAGAAGATAACGAAAAATATAGAAATGAAGAAAATAAGTTTGAAAAATATTTTAAAGAAAACATTTAAAAAATCTAATCTAAAGAAACCTACAAAAAAGGTTAAATCTGTTAAAAAGGTTAAATCTGTTAAAAAGGTTAAATCTACTAAAAAAATTAAATTTTCTAAAATAAGAAAAACTAATAAAAAAATTATTAAAAAAAAAAATACTATTTCGCCTAAAACAGCAACAGGTATTAATCAAAAAAATAAAACAGATAATTTAAGAATCCCCAAAAGTAATGAAATAAAGCCAGAAATTAAAAAAATTAAAAAACAAGGAACTGCAGATAAAGAATATAAACTTAAAGATTATGTAGTTTATCCTAAACATGGTGTTGGACAAATTCTATCTGTTGGTTCTAAAATTATAGGTGGAATCGAAGTTCAATGTTACAATATAAAATTCGATAAAGATAAAGCAATAGGATTACTTCCAATTAATAAACAATCTTATTTAAGACCACTAGCTACAATTAATCAAGTAAACAAATCAATTTCAATACTAAAAAGTAAACCAAAAATCAAAAGATCAATGTGGAGCAGAAGAGCTCAAGAATATGAACAAAAAATTACCTCAGGAAAAATTTACGATTTAGCTGAAGTTGTTAGAGATCTAAATAAAGGTGATGATTTGATGGTAGATCAATCTTACAGTGAAAGACAGCTTTTCGAAAAAGCATACGAACGAATATTGGCAGAATTTCAAATAGTTTTGGGTACATCACTAGAAAACGCTCAAAAAAAATTAGATAAAGCTCTTAAAAGAAACTTAGAACATCAAAAACCTAGATTAGAACCAAAAACTGAACAACCAACAACAGAAGCAGTAGAATAAAAGAACGCCTCCCACAACATTAATTGAAGGAAGCGTTCTTTAAAAGATACTTAACTATCTTCTTCTTCTTTTCTTAGCTTTTTTCTTAGCTTTTTTCTTAGCTTTTTTTCTTCTTTTAGCCATCTTTAGCTCCCTGTTTTAGTTTTACGAATCATGTGATTCGTTGTTAAGTTTATTTTTATTTTTTTTAACAACTTATGTCAAATAGTTAATTTTTTGTATTTTTAAATTATTTTTTTATTTTTTTATAAAAATTATTTTTAGTTAAAAACGCTTTGTTTTACTTGTCTAATTAGAGATTAAAACTTTTTATTTAATTTAGTTATGAATAAAGATTTTCTAACTCTTTTTTATATTTTTCCGTTACTTTTTTTCTTTTTACTTTCATTGTTGGTGTTAACAAACCATTTTCTATAGAAAAATTTTCATCTATTAATTGAATTTTTTTTATTCTTTCTACCAAAGTTAATTTTTTATTTATATCTTCAATTGTTTTATTAATTTTTTCTTTATCGCCTAAAAATTCCTTATTTGGAACTATTAAGGCTACTAAATAATTTTTCTTGTCTCCATAAATCATACATTGGTCAATTTCTGTCGCATTAGTAATCATATTCTCAATTTTTGCTGGTGAAATATTGTCTCCTCCAGCACTAACAATAATATCTTTTTTTCTATCAGTAATTTTTAGATAACCATCTTGAGCATCTATTTCTCCTATATCTCCTGTGTGTAACCAACCATCTCTAATAACTTTTGCTGTTTCCTCTTTTTTATTCCAATATCCTAGCATCACATTTTCACCCTTAACTAATATTTCACCATCTTGAGCAATTTTAACTTTGTTTCCTTTAAAAGGAGGTCCTACAGTTTCAACCTTTATTTTGTGAATGGGGTTGCAACTCACTACAGGAGAGGTTTCAGTTAAACCATATCCTTGAAGAGTAGGAAGTCCAATAGCATTTAAAAATTCTCCTATTTCTCTATCCAAAGCTCCACCTCCAGAAACAAAAGCTTTTAAATTTCCACCAAATTGTTTTTTTATTTTTTTTCTGACTAATAAATCCAACAGTGAATTTATTAATTTTTCAAAAAAAGTCATTTTTTCTTTTAACAATTTTTTTTTGCCCAATCGAATAGTTGTGTCAATTAACTTGGCTTTAAAGCCCGTCTGTTTTTTTATATTGTTATTAATTTTATTGTAAAGATTTTGATAGAATCTAGGAACAGCTGTCATAATTGTTGGCTTTGCTTCAGCTATATTGTCTAAAAGTTTTTCTATTTTTTCCGCATAAAAAACTTTAGCACCTACTGCTATTTGCGCAAATTGAACACAGTGTTCATATGAATGTGAGAGAGGTAACCAAGTTAAAAACACTGGCCTGGAATCAATTAATGGTTTCATAATTTCACAAGCTCCCACAAGGTTATTTAAAATACCACCGTGGCTTAAAATTACTCCTTTTGGATTGCCCCCAGTTCCAGAAGTATAAATTATACAAGCTGCTGATGATCTTTTTAAATTTAAATTTTGCATTTTATCTTTTTCAGATAAATCATTTTTTATTATAGAATTAAAATCTAAATATTTTTCCTTATTATCTATATTTAAATTATGAAGCACTTTTTCTACTCCATCAAAAGTAATTACTTTTTTTATAAAATTTTTCTCATTAATAATTTTGTTTAATTTTTTAAGCATGTCATTGTTAGAAACAATAATGACCGTTGGTTCACAATCTTCAATTAAATATTTATAATCTTCTTCTGTATAAGTTGTATATGCAGGCACTGTAATTGCACCAGATAACATAATGGCTAGATCAGAAATAAACCATTCAGGTCTATTTTCTGATACTAAAAGGCATCTATCTCCTTCTTTAACATTGTTTTTTATTGTTTTTGAAAGCTTAAATATATTTATTTTTGTTTCTTCCCATGTAAAAAATTTTTTTTTATTTGGATTTAACCACTTTAAAAAAATACTTTTAGGATCTTGTTTTTCTGACTGGTAAAAAAATAATTCAGTTAAGCTATTAAAATTGTCTAAATTCATAATATTTTGGTGGGCGAAGAGAGAATCGAACTCTCACTTTTTACAAAACACGATTTTGAGTCGTGCGCGTCTACCAGTTCCGCCATTCGCCCTCTAATCTAATTTAATAATATTTATTTAAATCTAAATTAATTATCCGCAAAAGCAAATTCTTAGCTTACAATTGCCAAAAAAATCATTATTTTAAAGTAAAATTATTATGAAAATAAATTCCAAAAGAATATTTTTCTTTTACATATTATTATACTTAACACTTTTAATAGGGTTTTATTTTAATGAAGATTTTGCAGGTGGATATAAAGTTGATTACCTTATTTATAAAAATACAATTAGTGCGTTTAATTTAGATTTAAAAAATTCATTAATTTTTTATGAAAAGTTCACAGTAATGGCTTCACCTGTTTTCTTATTATTACTAAATTATATAAATAAAGTTTTAAATAACGATACGTTTGTAAGATTTTTAAATTTAAATTTTTCATTAATATTACCATATCTTTTCTTTCTATGTCTCCAAGTGAAATACAGTGATACAAAAAAATATCTTCTATGTTTGTTGCCAGCAATTATCTTTATTTCTCCATATTTTAGGTCAAGCTCTATATGGATAGGTCCAGAAAATTTATCTTTAATCTTTTTTTTAGCTAGTGTTTATTTTTTCTTAAGACATGAAAAGCAAAAACAAAATTTATCTTTTATTCTATTAAACGCATTTTTTTTAGCCATGACAGCTTATATAAGACCAATATATTTCTTGTTTAGCATATATTTTTTTTTAAAGTTTTACTTCAATATTAAATTTTCTAAGAATTTAGTTTATTACATTATATTTAATATGCTGCTAAGTCTTCCTGCTTTCTATTATGTATTTATATTAAAAGTAAATTTCTTTTATGCAGCTTTAGCTAATGGATTAGGTTTTACAAATCAAATTAATCAATTTGCTATAACTATTTCAATAATATTTTTTTATTCAATACCTTTTTTATTAAATAATTATAAAAATTATTTAGATATAAAAAATTATAAAATTATAAATTTTATTTTTTCAGTTTTTTTTATTTATTTAGTATTCACATATTTTAATTATGAAGAACGTTTTGGTGAAATAGTATATGGAGGTGGAATTTTTTATAAACTTTCAAATTTAATTTTTAAATCAAATTATTTTTTTTACTTAATTGTAATTATATCTTTCAATATACTGACAATATTAATATTTAAAGAAAATAAGAATATAGATAAATTTCTTAATTTTATTCTTTTATTAATATTAATTTTTTTAGAACCTGATGGATATTATTTTCATGAAACTTACGATCCACTTCTTTATTTTGTTTTTTTATTACTAATAAATAGTCAACAATTTTTACACTTTGTTGAAAAATTAAATTTTAAAAATTTAATAATATTATTTTCATTTGTAATTATTTATTATTGTACATCGATAACTAAATACTTATTTTTTTTTGTATCTCAGATATAATAAATTGTATCTTAAAAAATTATTTATAATTACGTAGAATAAAAACTCAAATTATATTAAAACAAAATAATGTTTAAAGAATTATTGCAAAAAACTTTAAAACTTGCTGCACATAAAAGTTCTAAATTTTTTTTAGCTTTAATATCTTTTATTGAAAGCTCTTTTTTTCCGATACCACCAGATGTTTTAATTGTTCCCATGGTTATTGCAAAAAAAAATGACTATATAAAAATATTTATTATTGCTACATTATTTTCTGCTTTAGGTGGATTGTTTGGCTATTTTATTGGATCAGTTTTTTTGGAATTTGCTATGAAAGTTATAGAATTTTATGGTTATGAAGAAAATGTTTTTAATCTACAAATTAGGCTATCTGAAAAAAGTGGTTTATTTCTTTGGCTTGGAATATTATTTATTGCTGGCTTTACACCGGTGCCTTTTAAAGTTTTTACAATAACTAGTGGTATTATAAATTTTAATATATTTATATTTTTTTTTATTTGTATAATTTCGCGTGGATTAAGATTTTTTATTATTGCTTTTCTTTCAGCTAAATTTGGTAAAGTTTTTGGTAATTTTTTAGAAAAAAAAGGAGCAAAATGGTTTACAGTTATTGGTATAGCAATTGTAATAATTGCTGCGATTATATATTTTGTTTTAAATTAAAATGTCTCAAATAAAAAATAAAACTACTCTTAATGCAATTTTAATATTTAGTATATTTGCATTAATTGCAGCATATTTTGTTCAGTATGTATTAGGTCATAAACCTTGTAATCTTTGTTTAATTGAAAGAATTCCTTATATTTTTGCAGTATTAATTATCATTTTAACTTTAATTTTAAAAAAATTTGAAAAACTTGTTTTAATTTTTTTAAGTTTAATTTTTGTTTCTGCAACTATTATATCTTTTTATCATTTTGGTATTGAACAAGGTTTTATTGCAGAATCTTCAGTTTGTGATTTAGGGAGTAAAAATGGCAATTTATCAAAAGATGATCTTCTAAAAGAACTACAACAAAGACCTATTAGCTGTAAAGATGTTAGTTTTAGAATTTTTGGTTTATCTCTTGCTACAATAAATACAATTATATCTTTTATATTAAGTATTATAACTATAAAACTTTTTACAAATTATGAAAAAAACAGATAATAAAAAAGTTGAAGAATTTATAAGAGTTGACCACGCTGGAGAACGTGGTGCCATCAAGATATATGAAGGTCAATTGTTAGCATTAAATACATTAATAAAAGACGAAAATTTAAAAAAAACGGTTGAAGAAATGAAAATTCATGAAAAAGAACACTGTGATTACTTTGAGAGTGAAATAAAAAAAAGAAATATAAAACCTACAAAACTATTACCTTTATGGGATTTGCTGTGTGTTGGTCTTGGTTTTGGATCTACAATTTTAGGAAAAAAAGCGGCAATGCTTTGTACTGCATCCGTAGAAGAGGTCATTGATACTCACTACATGAATCAAATTAATCAATTAAAATCAGATGAAAAAAAATTAAAAGAAAAAATTAAAAAATTTAGATTAGATGAATTACATCATAAAGATATTGCGTACAAAAAAGGTGCTACTAAAAAAGGCCCTTATTCAATATTAGATAAAATCATCAAAACTGGCTCTAAGATTGCCATTAATATATCTGAAAAAATATAACTAAGCTTCTAATTCAACATCCCAATATAAATAATCCATCCAGCTTTTATGAAGAAAATTTGGAGGAAAATTTTTTCCATTCTTATGTAAATCTTCTGTTGAAGGTTGATATGGTTTTTGATTAAGCGTCATTCCTGAACGATCAAATAAGCGTCCTCCCTTTTTTACATTACAGTCAGAACAGGCTGTTACAACATTGTTCCAATCAGTTTTACCTCCTCGTGATCTAGGTAACAAATGATCAAATGTAAGTTCATTGCCACTACCACAATACTGACATTCAAATTTGTCTCTTAAAAAAACATTAAATCTTGTAAAATTTGGGTTTGATTTTGGGCTAATAAAATTTTTTAAGGCAATAACACTTGGTAGTTTCATACTAAAGGAAGGGCTTCTAATGATTCGATCATAATTATTAACTATTGTAACCCTGCCCAAAAATACAGATTTTATAGAATCTTGCCAACTCCAAAGAGATAATGGATAATAACTTAATGGCCTGTAATCAGCATTTAAAACTAATGCAGGACACTTTTCTAAAGAAATATTTTGTTCAAAAAAGTTCATAATTAAGAAGAGACTAGCTTAATTAAATTATTTAATCAATAATTAGAAATAATTTTTTATTAAATATTTGCTAAAATTTAAAATTATTTTTTATGTAATTTAATGCTAAGCTTGAAGCCTCAACTGGAATATGATGTTCACAATTTTTTATCATTTTGGTTTCGATCTGAATATTATTTCTAATCATAAAATCTTTTGCTTCAAATAAGTTATTTGGAGAAACAATTGTATCATTATCTCCATGCATCAATAACATCTTAGTAGATGATGTTTTTCTTTTTGAAAGATCTTTTTTATCAATAATTTTTCCTGAAAACCCAACTACACAATTATAATTTTCATTAGTTGTTAAAGCCAAATTTATTGACATCATACATCCTTGGCTAAAGCCAGATAAACAAATTTGTGAATTTTTTAAATTATAATTTTTTTTAACTTCTTTTATAAATTCATTAATTTTTTTTTCTGCCTTTTTTGATTCTTCCAAAATATAATTTGGATCATCATTGGTTAAATCAAACCATTGATAGCCACTAGGATTTATAGAGCATCTCTCATGTCCATCTGGACATAAAAAAATTGTGTTAGGTAAAAATCTTTTCCAATTTAAAGTTAACATGCTTATATCTTTGCCATCACCACCATATCCATGAAGTAAAATTATAGCGCTAGTAATAGAAATATTTTTTTCTGGTTTAATAATTGAAGTGTTAAGACTAAGTTTCATTTTTAAAATTAGTTAAAATTTTTTAACCAATTAATAAATTTTTTATCATTAAAATCAACATAACCCATAATTCTTGCAAATTCTTGACCTTTTTTATTTATTAAAATGCTAGTTGGAAGTCCTCTTAATAAAAATTTATTTGCTAGGTCGACTGTTGGATCAAAATATATATTTAGATTTTTAATATTTAACTCTTTAAAAAAAACTTTTGATTTAAAAATATCTTCATTACCGACATTTATTGGAAAAACTTTTAAATTACTTAGTCTTTTATCAGTTTGTAATATATCCAATGAAGGCATTTCTTCTCGGCAAGGTGCACACCAAGTTGCCCAAAAATTTATTATTACCAGTTTATTTTTAAAATCATCTAAATTTACATCTTGATTATTAACATCTTTAAAAATCACATTTTCATAACTTTTATTATCTTTGTTTATAATAATGTTGTTAATATCGGGTGGTTCTATTGAATGGCTTGCACTAGTAATTATTAAATAAAATAATGCTAATAAAAATTTAAATACTAAAAATTTCATAGTAAATGAGTATAGTTAATTATCATGGCTAAAAATAAAAACAACCAGACAGTATGGAATACAAGAATTAAGAAAGATTCCTCATCACTATTTCAAAAAGTAGGTAATTCTATAGACATAGACAAAAAACTTTATAAAGAGGATATTGCTGTATCTATCGCACATGTTGAAATGTTATTTAGACAAAAAATAATATCTTTTAAAATAAAAAATAAAATAATTTATGGATTAAATAAAATTGAAAGAGAAATTATTAAAAAAAAATTTGAGTATAATAAAAAATACGAAGATATTCACATGAATATAGAAAAAAGATTGTTTCAAATAATTGGTGAAGATGCGGGATATGTTCATACTGCAAGGTCTAGAAATGATCAAGTAATCACAGATTTTAAAATCTGGATAAGATCATCAACGAATGAAATAAATAAAAGTTTAGATAAAATCATCAAAACAATTTTAAAAATTTCAGAAAAAAATATTTATACAATTATGCCTGGATTTACACATTTAAAAATTGCTCAACCTATTTCTTTTGCACATTATTTAATGGCTTATGTTGAAATATTTAACAGAGATAAAAAAAGATTCACAAACAACTTGGAAAATATTTATGAAAATCCTCTTGGTGTAGCGGCTTTAGCAGGAACTTCATTTAATATTGACAGAAACTTTACAACAAAAAAATTAGGTTTTAAGAAACCAACAAATAATTCAATCGATACTGTTGCTGATAGAGATTTTGTCTTAGATTTTTTATATAGCGTTTCAGTATGTTCTTTACATATTTCAAGAATGGCAGAGGAATTTATAATATGGAATTCGGATGGTTTTAATCTCATAAATCTTTCTGACAGAGTAGTTACTGGTTCATCAATAATGCCTCAGAAAAAAAATCCTGACCTGTTAGAATATTTAAGAGGAAAATCAGGTATTACTTTTGGAAATTTATTTTCAATGCTAACAATATTAAAAGGTTTGCCTTTATCTTATTTTAAAGATCTTCAAGATGATAAAGAAATAGTTTTTAAATCAAATGAAACATTAAATAATTGTATTAAAATACTTAATGAAATTTTAAAAAATTTTAGTCCAAATAAACAAAAAATGTTAGAACTTGCAAATACTGGATATATCACAGCAACTGATCTAGCAGATTATCTGGTAAAAAATCATGAAATGCCTTTTAGAAAAGCATACCAGGTCACAGCTTCAATTGTAAATCTCGCTGAAAAGAAGAAAAAAAAACTACATGAATTAAACATTATTGAATTAAATAAAATAGAACCAAAGCTCACTAAAGACGTATTGAAGGTTTTCGACTTAAAATACTCAGTTAATTCTAAAAAATCATTTGGTGGAACCTCTTTTGATAATATTAAAAAAATGATAACTAAATATAAAAAAACTTAAAATGATGAAAAAAACAATATTAATTTTTCTGTGTTTATTTTTTTTATTTTCATGTGGAAAAAAAAGTGACCCAGAATATAAAGCAAATAAAAAAAATCTTCTTATTAGTAGGATCTAATGAGATATATCAATAAAAGATTTTTAATAGAAAATATCAGTGTCACAAATTTAGCAAAGAAATTTAATACACCAATATATTGCTATTCTTATAAAAAATTAAAAACTAATGTCATTAGTTTTAAAAATAAATTTAAATCTTTTAATCCATTAATTTGCTTTGCTGTAAAATCAAATACTAATGTAAATTTATTACGTGAAATTAGAAAACTTGGCTATGGTGCTGATGTTGTTTCAATTGGAGAATTAATGAAAGCTTTAAAAGCAGGATTTAATCCAAAAAAAATTGTTTTTTCCGGAGTAGGAAAAACATCAAATGAATTAAATTATGCTATTAATAAAAATATATTACTAATAAATGCAGAATCCAAAAGTGAAATAATAGAAATTGAAAAAATTGCTAAATCTAAAAAAAAATATGTAAATATTGGAATTAGACTTAATCCAAATACAGATGCAAAAACGTTAACTCAAATTTCTACTGGTAAAAAAGAAAATAAATTTGGTGTCACGGAAAAAACTTTTATTGAATTAGTTAAACATGCAAAAAAAACTAAATATATTAATCTTAAATGTCTAAGTGTTCATATTGGAAGTCAGATTGTTAATAATCAACCTTATGAGAAAATGTTAAAAGTTGTAGATAGAATTATAAAAAAAATAAACCATAAATTTGAATTTATAGATTTAGGCGGAGGCATGGGAATATCTTATAATAATAAAGTAAAAAAATTGAATTACAAAAAATATAGTACTGCAATAAAAAATTTTTTGAAAAATCACAAATCTAAAATTATTTTTGAACCAGGAAGATCAATAATTGGCAATACTGGAATACTTATTTCAAAAATAATTTATATTAAAAAAAATAAAGACAAAGATTTTATAATATTAGACACTGCTATGAATGATTTAATGAGACCAGCTTTATATGGGGCAAATCATCAAATTATTCCAGCAATTAAAAAAAGTAAAAATTCCAAAAAAACATATGAATTTGTTGGTCCGATTTGTGAAAGTACCGATAAATTTTTAACATTAAAAAATTTTCAAAAATTAAATGAAAAAGACTTAATAATAATTTGTGATGTAGGTGCTTATGGAATGTCATTAAGTTCAAATTACAACGTTAGACCAAAACCTATAGAAATTTTAGTTAAAGGGTCTAAAATTAGAATAATTAAAAAAAGACAAAAGCTTAAAGATCTGATTTAGCTTTTGATTAAAATGATAAGAAGTTTTTTATTTTCAATTTTCTTTTTTTTAGGAATTATTTTAATTTCTATTATTTTTTTACCTTCATTTTTTTTACCCCAAAAAATTGTATTATTTGGAGGAAAAATTATGGGACACTGGTCAGCTCTTTGTCTACGAATTTTTCTCTCAACAAAAATAATTATCAAAGGAAAAGAAAATATAATTACTAACGAAAAATTTTTTATAGCTTGTTCTCACCAGTCAATGTTTGAAACATTTTACTTACAAACAATATTTAATTCACCAATATTTATTTTAAAAAAAGAATTAGTTAAAATTCCTATATTTGGATGGTATTTAAAAAAAATTGGGTCAATATCAATTAATAGAAATATAATTACGAAAGATAATCTTGGTTTTTTTGATCAAATATCTTATATGGTCAATAAATCAAATAGACCTCTAATAATTTTTCCACAAGGAACAAGACTAAATCCAGATGATAGGTCACCTTTTAAAAAAGGAGCAGGCAGAATATATGATGAATTAAAAATTAAATGTCAACCAGTAGCAATTAATTCTGGAAACACTTGGCCAAAAAATGGACCTTTAAAATCAAAATTAATATTAACAATTTCAATTTTAAAACCTATTGAAGCTAGACTAGATAAAGAAATTTTTCTAAGAAATTTACAAGATAATATTTATAGTGAATTAGATATTTTAAATTAACCTTTCATTGGCATAACTATAAAAATACTATCAAAATCAGATGGGTCCTTAATTAAAGCAGGAGAGCCTGTGTCATTTAAAAATATTTCTATTTTTTCTCCATCTAATTGAGAAGCTATATCAATTAAGTATCTTGAATTAAAACTAATATCTAGATCATGATCAAACTTTACATTTAAACTTTCTTTACCATCACCACTGTTGGCATTATTAACTGATAAATTTAATGTATCTTTTGTTAAATTAAATTTAACACCATCTTTCTTATCAACTGAAACAGAGGCGACTCTATCTACTGAATCTAAAAACAGCTGTAAGTTAACCTCTAATTTTTTTTGATTATTTTTTGGTATTACCTGAACATAATTTGGAAATTTACCATCTATTAATTTTGAAATTAAAATACTATTATTTAATTCAAATTTAATCTTAGAATTGATATTAGAAATTTTTACGTCTCCTTCATAATCTTCCAATAATAAACACAATTGAAATATAGTTTTTTTTGGTAAAATAACTGGTTCAAATTCAATTTTTTCATTTAATCTTAATTTAGATATAGACATTCTATGACTATCAGTTGCAACCGCATTTAAAAATATTTTATCTTCAATTTGATTTTGGTGAAAAAAAATTCCACTTAAATAATGTCTAGTTTCGTCATTTGATATTGAAAATTTACATTTATTAAGTAATTTTAATAATTGCTTTGATTTAATTACAAATTCATTTTGATTAAAATTTTCATCTGTCAATGGAAATTCAGATGTGTTTATACAATTTAGGTGAAAAATAGATTTTTCCGATTCAAGTTGCAATTTATTATTATTTAGTGAAAAATTAATTTTTTTTCCTGAAGAAAATTTTCTTATTATATCATACATTATTGAAGATGTTGCTGTAGTTTTGCCTTCTTCAATTATTTCTAAGTTATTTATCGAGTGAATAAAAATCATATCCAAATCTGTTGCAGTAACTGTCAGTTTTGAATCACTGGCATCTAAAAGGACATTTGATAAAATTGGTAGAGTGCTCCTTTTTTCTATAACGCCCTGACAATAATTTAATGATTTTTGTAAATCTTGTTGATTAGCGTTAAACTTCATTTTCTTTATTGTATAAAATTTTATTTTTTAGCAAGTCAATATTATTATTCAATTCAAGATCATCTTTTTTCAATTTCTCTATAGTTTTTACAGAATGTATAATTGTGGTGTGATCTCTATTTGAAAATTCCCTGCCAATTTCTGGAAGTGATTTTGAAGTAAGAATTTTAGTTAAATAAATAGCTGTTTGTCTAGGTCTTACCAAATATCTAGATCTTCGCGAAGACAACATTTCATTTTTACTTATTTTATAAAATTTACACACAGTTGATTGAATGAGATCAATTGAAACTTTATTTTCCGTCAAGTTTAATAAATCTTTTAAAATTACTTTTGTCTCAGATATATTTGGAGCTTTGTTATAAATTCTTGAAAATGAAACTATTCTGTTAATCGCTCCTACTAATTCTCTAATACTAGTTCTTATTTCTGAACTAATAAATTTTTTAACCTCATCTGAAATATTTATCTGATTTGGATAATAAACATTTAATTCTTCAGTTTTAATTTTTACTATTTTGTGTCTAAGGTCATAATTAGATTTTTGAATATCTACTACGAGACCACCAGAAAATCTTGATTTTATTCTTTCTTGAATTCTCGATAATTTGTTAGGAGCTCTATCTGCTGAAATAATTATTTGTGATCCCTTATCTATTAAGGCATTAAATGTATGAAAAAATTCCTCTTGCATTGCTTCTTTTCCATTCATAAATTGAATATCATCAATCAATAAAATATCAGTATTTCTAAAATACTCTTTAAACTTAACCATTTCATTGGATTTAATTGATTTTACAAATTGGTACATAAATCTTTCTGCCGAAATAAACATGACTTTATTTTTTTCTTTTAAACTTAATCCTATGGCATTTAATAAGTGTGTTTTTCCCATGCCAACGCCACCATAAATATACAATGGATTATAACGAGAAATATTTTCGGTTATTTTTTTTGAAGCTTCAAATGCAAGCTTATTGCTAGATCCTATAATAAAATTCTCAAATTTTTTATTAGAGTCAATTGTATTATATTGAAGATAAGTATCTTTTAAAAATGCTACATTTTTATTTTCATTTAATGAGCTAATTTCTCCCTTAGTAATTTGATTAATATTTTCATCCCTATTTTCATTAATCTTTAATTCAACTCTATTAATATCTTTTTTATATATTTTTATAATTTGTAATATCTGATCCAAATATCTTGAAGTAATCCAATCTCTTATAAATCTTGTCGATACTGATAGTAATACATAGTTTTTTAATTCTTCAACAAAACTGATTTTTTTAAGCCAACTTTCATAAACATCATTACCTAATTTATTTCTCATATCGGACTGAATGATTCTCCAATCAAGTTTATTAGAATTAAAATTTTCAGTATTTTTATTTAAAATATTTTTGTTATTCATGATGTGAAAAAATTACACTTAAAACTATAATTTAGTTATTGCAATAAAAAATTTTCTTTAAAAAAAAAAAAATAAAATCTGAGAGTGCATTGCACCAATCCCGCAACCTGATAACGAATTAAATTAAATTAAATTAAAAAGAATCTTAAATTCCAAATTGAAACTTAAAGATGTAGAAAATAAATTTTATAATAATTTTGTCTACATCTAGTAATTATTTTTTAAAAAATTTTATATTTGGTGTAAATACTTTTGGTTGTAGTTTACTAAAACTTGAATCAACTATAAGTGGTCAATACAATTAATTTTTAAATTATTTATTAATAAAAAGATGTATTTTAAAATTTTATAATCAACTATGAGTAGTTAATTTTATAAACTACTAATTTTTTTTGTAATTCTTGAAATATTTCTTGACGCGTTTTGCTTTTTTATTATTCCAGTCTTAGCAATTTTCATAAGTTCTGAATTTAGCTTTGGTAAAAAGGCTAAAGCTTCTTTTTTTTTTTTAGAATCTAAAAATAAGTTCATTTTTTTAATGGCATTTTTATACTTACTTTTTCTAGATTTATTCACTTCAGTCTGTCTCGAAATTCTTCTAATTTTTTTTATTGCCGATTTTGTATTTGCCATAAGCGCTGTGGTATAGCTTGAGAATTTAAAGTGGTCAACAGAATAATTATTTAATTTTGGCACTTATTACAAAAAAATGTTGATCTTTTAGAGATAATTTTTTTTTTTATTTTGCCTTGGCAATCGTATTTTAAACATTTTAAATGTTCTCTTTGATAAACTTTAAATTCATTTTGAAATAAACCATTTTTTCCAGAAACATTTTTAAAATCTCTTATACTTGATCCACCTAGTCTTATAGCTTTTTTAAGTACTAATTTTGAAAAATAAATAATTTTTTTACATTCATCTTGATTTAGATTTTGGGCTTTTTTTTGGGGGTTAATTTTACATAAAAATAAGATTTCACTCGCATATATATTGCCAATTCCTGAAACAAATTTTTGATCTAATAAAAAACTTTTAATATATTTTTTTTTGCTTTTTAGGTAATGTTGAACATAATTTAAATTAAATAATTTAGAAAAAGGTTCTGGCCCTAAATGACTAAATCTCTTAGAAAGTTTTTTTTTGTTTTTTATTAATTCAAAAAAACCAAATCTTCTTGGGTCATTATAAATTATACTAAAATTTTGAAATTGAATTTCTATATGGTTGTGTTTACTTGGTAAAATAGGTGACTGATAAAAACTAAGATTAGTAAATTTTTTTTTTTTATAATTTTTAACTAAATGTATTGTACCAGACATTCCAAGATGAATGATACAAAATGAATCATCATAAAAATTAAGTATTATATATTTTGAAAATCTAGATATTTTTTTTATATTTTTATTTTTAAGAAAAATTTCAAAATTTTTTGGAATTTTAGACCTTAAATTTCTGTTTCTTACTATTATTCTTTTTATTTTTTTAAATCTAATCTTTTTATCTAATGATTGTTTAACGATTTCTACTTCTGGTAATTCTGGCATTTCACACTATATTATTAGTCATAAATATTTAACTTATCATGCAACAATATCTTCAAAATAAAGAAAGGTTAGTTCATAACATTTTTGATAAAGTATACGATAAATATGACTTAATGAATGATTTTATGTCATTAGGTATTCATAGAATTTGGAAAAAAGACATGATTCAATTAATGAATCCTTCGAAAGGAAAAAAATTAATTGATGTTGCTTGTGGAACAGGAGATCTTGGAAAAATTTATTTAGATTCTATAGGTATTGGAGAAGAAATTTTATGTGTAGATCCAAACAATAAAATGATTAACAAAGGAAAAAATAAATTAAGTAAATATAAAAATATTAAATGGTTAATTGCTAATGCTGAAAATTTACCTGTTGCTAAAAATTCTTTTGATTATTACACAATAAGTTTTGGTTTACGTAATACAAAAAACTTAAATAAATCGTTTTCTGAAGCTTATCGTGTATTAAAACCAGGTGGTCGTTATTTATGTCTAGAATTTTCAAAAATAAAAAATTCAAATTTAAATTTTATTTACAATAATTATTCAAAATTAATTCCTTTAATAGGAAAAATTATTGTTGGTGAAAAAAAACCATATGAATATTTGATTGAAAGCATTAAAAAATTTCCAAATCAAAATCAACTAATCGATTTAATGAAAAAAAATAAATTTAAAAATTGCACCTATAGAAATTTAAGTGGAGGTATTGTTGCTATACACTCTGGCTGGAAAATATAATGATTAATAAAATTATAACGTTATTTAAAATAGCTAGAAGGTTAGCTCAATCAGATGCTATAAAAATAATTGCAAAATTTCATGAACCTCCAAAGATTATAAAAATTTTCTCTTACCTATTATCTTTCTCTTTTTCTAGTAGAAATAAATTAGTTGATAAAAACCTAAGTGAAGAACAAAAACTATGTAGTTCAATACAAGAAATGGGAACTACTTTTATTAAACTTGGACAATTTTTATCTACAAGACCAGATATTATTGGTGATGAAATTGCACAACAATTAGAAAAGCTTCAGGATAAACTACCTCCATTTTCTTACACTGAAGCAAAACAAATTATGAAAAAAGAACTAGGTGAAAATAATTTTAATTCTTTAATTAATATAAGTAAACCAGTTGCTGCAGCATCTATAGCTCAAGTACATAAAGCTCAAATAAATGATAATGGAACAATAAAAGATATTGCAATTAAAATATTAAGACCAAATATTAAAAAAACTTTTAATGAAGAAATTGATGCATTAATGCTTCTAGCATTTATAATCGAAGGTACAGTAAAAAAAACTAAAAGATTAAAACTTGTTGAAGTTGTTTTTTTACTAAAAGAAATTACTAACCTAGAAATGGATTTAAGATTTGAAGCTGCCGCAGCTAATGAATTTCTTGAAAATACAAAAAATGATGTAGGCTTTAATGTTCCAAAAATTTTTTGGAATTTTACAAACGAAAATATATTAACTTTAGAATGGATTGAAGGAATATCCATTAGAGAAAAAGAAAAATTGGAAAAAAGAAATATAAATCCTAAAAAACTTGCAACAGATGTGATCCAACATTTCTTAAGACATGCAGTTAGAGATGGGTTTTTCCATGCTGATATGCACCAGGGAAACTTATTTGTTAATGAAAGTGGTGAAATTATACCAATTGATTTTGGAATAATGGGAAGGTTAGATAAATTAAACCAAAGATACC
>CACJXT010000004.1 GCA_902597425.1 uncultured Pelagibacteraceae bacterium
CCTTTTTCTTCTAATTTTTTGGCCTTTTTTATTAGATAAGCTCCTTTGTCATAATTAGAAGAACTGCCACTATCTGAAGAGGCAGCACCATATGAAGATATAATTAAAGCAAAATATAGTATTATTATTAATAGTAAATTTTTTTTCATAATATTAATTATGAATTTAATAATTTTTGATATAATTCTTCATCAGCATCACCTTCACAACCAAATAAAAGGACATTTGAGTTTTCGTTTAAACTTAATTCTTTTTTTGCATCAGATTCATTGCATAAAGCAATTAAACTCGAGACTCCTGGAGTTGAACATTCTCCTCCAATAATTTTTTCGTTAGAAAACTCAGAGTTGGCAAGAGATTTAACAGTTTTTGCAATGTAATTATCAGAAATAGTTACACAATGGCTTACAGAATTTTTTAATATTTCCCAGGGAACTAAAGATACTTCATCACAAGACATTCCACCCATTAAACTTTCTTCTTTAATAATAATTTTTTTTATTTTATTAACTTTAATGCTTTCTAAAACGCAAGCGGCGCTTTCTGGTTCTACTACAATAATTTTAGGCACATTATCTAAATACCTAGCTATGCCTGCCACCATTGCAGCTGCCATTCCTCCAACTCCTGCCTGAAGTATTACATGTGAAATTTGCTGACTATTTAACTGTTCTGAAATTTCTTTCATCATTACCGCGTATCCTGCCATAGTTAATTTTGGTACCAATTTATAATCTTGCCACGCGACATCCTGAACGATTTGCCAATTATTTTGTTTTGACTGTTTAATACACTCTTTCAAAGAGTTATCATAATTTCCTCTAACTCTTACTATATCTGCTCCAAAACTTTTCATTACTTTTGCTCTAAACTCACTTACATATTCGCTTATAAAAATTTTACATTTAAGTCCTAATTTTTTGGATCCCCACGCAACAGACCTTCCATGATTTCCAGCAGTAGCAGTAGAAACAACTATATCTTTATTTCCTTTTGTTATTTTTTCAACAGCGTAAGCTCCACCTAGAGCTTTAAACGATTTTAGATGAAATCTTTTAGATTCATCTTTGTAAAAAATTTTATTGAGATTTAATTTTTTAGATAGTTTATTTAAAAATATTAATTGAGTAGGCGAATAATTGTCCCACTTTGATATTGTTTTGTATGCTTCGTCTATGTCTTGTTTAGTAAGTATATTTAAAATATCACTTTTACTAAAATTACTATTTTCATTTTTCAAAAAACTTGAATATTTCCAACTTGAAACTTCAGGTTCAGAAGACATTTATTAGCAGTCTAAAGTATTATTTTTTTCCCAATGAGTAACAGAAGATTTTTTATCAAATCTTTCGTTGTTATTAAAATCATCAATTTCTTTATTTTTTAATTTTAAATAACTATTGATTACATCATCACCAAAAGACTCTCTAAGTTCTTTGCTTTTATCTAGCTCATCTAAAGAGTCTTCAATTTGATTTGGAAGTTTCTTTAATTTTGGATATTTTTTATAATCAGTATACATATTACAAGTTAATGGTTCACCCGGATCTAATTTATTATCCATACCATATAAGCCCGCACCAATAACTCCTGCCTGTATTAAATATGGATTTGCTGAGCCATCCATTAATCTAAGCTCAAATCTCCCTGGATCTGGAATTCTTATCATGTGGGTTCTATTATTTCCTGTGTAAGATATACTACTTGGTGACCAAGAAGCTCCTGATTTTGTTGGTGGAGCATTTATTCTTCTGTAACTATTAATTGTTGGATTAAAAAAAGCAGACAAAGGTTGAGCAAGTTTCATTATTCCGCCTAGGAAATTATAAGCAAGTTTGCTTAATCCATAACGATCACCATTATCTAAAAACTTATTAGTTTTTTCATTCCATAAAGAAACATGAGCATGACACCCATTTCCTGTTAAACTTTCAAAAGGTTTAGGCATAAAAGTTGCTCTAAGACCATGTTTTTCAGCTAAAGATTTAACCATATATTTAAAAAAAACATGTCTATCTGCAGTGACTAAGCAATCATCATAGTTCCAGTTCATTTCAAATTGGCCATTAGCATCTTCATGATCATTTTGATAAGGACCCCATCCCATATCAATCATACAGTCACAAATTTCCTTAATTAGATCATATCTCCTCATCAAGGCTGATTGATCATAACATGGTTTTGATTGAATATCCCTTGTGTCGACAATACCTGAGCCGTCTTGAGTAATTAAAAAGTATTCACACTCCACTCCTGATTTCATTTTTAAATTATTCTTTGAAAGTTTTTTTATTTGATCTTTTAGCATTACTCTTGGCGAAGCTTTTACTGGTTTGCCATTCATAAATAAATCTGAAGCAAGCCAACCAACTTCTTTATTCCATGGTAATTGAATTAAACTACGTGAATCTGGAATAGCAAACATATCTGTATCTGCTGGTGTCATATCCAACCATGTTGCAAAACCAGCAAAACCAGCACCATTCTTTTGCATTTCAGCAATTGCTTGAGTAGGGACAAGCTTTGATCTTAGTACTCCAAACAGATCTACAAAACTTATTAGAAAGTATTTAATTTTTTTTAGTTTTGCTACTTTGGATAAATTTTTTGACATAAATTAAATTAATATATTTTTACTTTAAAAAAGAAAAAATAGCATCACGATAATAAATTAGATTTATAACTATTATAATTATTATTGCTAGAATAACACCATACTTTGATTTAGGCCATGCCAATCTAGCCATTCGAGCAGGAGTTTTATTTTCATTTTCTTTGGAATTAGTATCAGACATATCTTGATTATAAACTATTAAAGGGCGCAATAATATTGCGCCCTTCAAATTAAAACTTACTTACCATTCAGTAATATTGCTTTTGTGATCATTAGCGCTATGTCTTTTTCTAGCTAGTTGTTCTAATTCTTTAGATTCGGTATTGTTCGTAAGAACATGCCACCCAATCCAAATTACAAGACCAACTATCACCAAAACGCCTTCAGTGCCGACTCCGGGATAAACTGCTCCTGCAACTTCTTCCGCACTTAGATGATCTATCCAGTTTGTTACTGTAGCCATAATTTATCTCCTTTACCTGGTTGATGAGGAAACTGCTTTTTCATCGTCTCTTGCAGCCTCCAACAAGTTATAGTCTAGTCCAGCTATTTCAACTTCACGAGGAATTCTCAATTTACCCATTCCATGAAGAACTTTAGCTATGATCCAGCCTGGTATTAATCCAAGAACCACAAACATTATAATTGCACCTATAAACATTCCCAAAGGATTAATTGGTGCATAGTCTGTTCCTACCCACATAGATCCAACACTGTATCCAGATGAAGGATATCCATTTAGAACAAAACCACAAATTATAAGTCCAGCGACTCCTGCATAACCATGTACTGCTACTGCGCCAACCGCATCATCAATTTTAAATTTACGCTCAACCCAATAATGTAATTTATAAGCAACCATTACTCCAATCATAGCTATGATCATTGATTGTATTGGATGATATAAATCATTACCTGCTGAAGCGCAGATGATACCTGCTAGTCCACTTGAGTATGTCCAGAATGGATCACCTTTTGCAATCCAATATCCTGCCAACAATCCACCTGATAAAGACATCAAGAAGTTCATTGTGATACCACTAAGTGTAGTAGGTGTTACGTATATGTTTGTTGCCGTAAAGTATGTTACGCCTTCCATTCCATACTCAGGTCCAAGATTAAATATCGGTATATTACAAGCCGCATAAAATCCCCAGAAGCCAGTATAAATTAAAAATAATCCAATTGTTACTAGCCAAGGATTTCTTGGTCCTATATTTCTTGGTTCACCACTAGAGGAGAATTTTCCAATTCTCGGTCCTAAAACAATAAGAATACCTAGAGCAAATCCACCTGCTATTGCGTGAATTACACCTGACGCGTAAGCATCATGATATCCCAAAATTTTAAGCATCCAGCCATCAAAATGCCAACCCCATGCAGCGTCAATTGTCCAAAATACAGATCCAATTGCAATTGCTAAAATTCCAAATGCAAAAGTTGTAATTCTTTCAATAACAGCTCCAGAGACAATTGATGCAGCAGTCCAAGAGAACAGTAGGAACGCAGCCCAGAATACTCCACTTATATGGTCGCCTAAATTGACAGCCATTAAATCGCTAGTAGGAACGTACCATTTTGCACTAAATGCAGAATCATCTGTAATAAGTGCAGCACTTTCATTCATTATTGAAGGTGCTAATCCTGGTCCTGTTGGAAATGCCCAGTAAATCCACCAACCAAAGAAAAACCATGTGACAGTTACCAAAGGTATCAGCATTGTATTTTTCATTAAGGTATGTTGGTGATGTTTGTAACGAGATGCGCCCACTTCATACATACAGAAACCTACGTGTATTAAAAACATAAGTACTACTGTTATCCAGTAGTAAAATTCCGTAAATATGGTTGACAGTGCACCCAATTCGTCAGTCATATCTTCCTCCCTTATTTTGTTTATTTAACTGTATGATAATTTATAGTTAGCTACAAATAGGAAGAATTTTTTTTTATTTAAGTAAATTGCGAATAATAGAAGATTAATAAATTAACATACAACTTTTAATTGAAACTTTTTAATTAAAATTTTAAGTAAGCTTTTTTTAAATCTACTAACGGATGATTAGGAGACATTTGGAACTTAACTAAAAGTTCTCTAGCAATCATATCTCTATCTTGTTGACTAGCAGGTAATTTAATTTTTTTAGGAATAGTTACCCAACCATTTGCATTTCTATCAAATACAGCCGGTTTATTTTCTTCGTAACCCATATGTACATCTTCTAACCAATTAAGATCGTCCCAACCCATGTGTTCAATATATTTTTTTAGAAATGGAGTAAGTTTTTTATAATCAGGTAATAAGTTAACATCATATCGATATCCAATAGTCTGACCAATCATTTTTTCTCTAGCTGTTTCTTTTTTTTTCCCCAGCTGACCTTTAATTTCTTTAACTTTTTTCTTTTTTTTTTTTACCATGTCTACCTCTAAATTTTATGAAAGTCGTCAACTCCTACTGTATGATTTGTTCCTGATAATGGAACTTTTGCTAACGCAGAAGCTTCCATAGTTAATGCTGCCATATCTTCTGGCTCTAAAGAATGAATATTTGTTTTACCACATGCTCTAGCTAATAATTGAGCTTCTAAAGTCATTGTGTGTAAATAATTGTAAACCCTTAAAGCTGCATTATCTGGATTCAATCTTTTTCTTAGTTTTGGATCTTGAGTTGCAACACCTACTGGACAACGACCTGTATGACAATGATAACAATGTCCTGCTGGTACTCCCATTTCTTTTTCAAAATTAGATTCTGGAATTTCTTTATTACAGTTAAGAGCAATCATAGCACCAGTTCCAATAGCGATTGCATCAGCACCTAAAGCAAGTGTTTTTGCCATATCAGCACCATCTCTAACACCTCCAGCATAAATTAATGTTACTCTTCCAGTTTGACCTACATCGTCCAAAGCTCTTCTCGCTTCTCTTATTGCAGCTATTCCAGGAATTCCTGTATTAGCGGCAGCTATGTGCGGACCCGCACCTGTTGAACCTTCCATTCCATCTAAATAAATTGAATCAGGATCACATTTCGCTGCCATACGAACATCATCGTAAACTTTGGCAGCTCCAAGTTTTAATTGAATAGGTACTTTATTTTTAGTTAATTCTCTAAGTTCTTGAACTTTTAAAGCCAAGTCATCTGGTCCTAACCAATCTGGATGTCTGGCAGGAGATCTTTGATCTATTCCAGCAGGTAAAGATCTCATCTCAGCTACTTGGTCAGTTACTTTTTGACCCATTAAGTGACCTCCCATACCAACTTTTTGTCCTTGACCAATAAATACTTCTATCCCATCTGCAAGTTGTGCGTGGTGGGGATTAAATCCATATCTAGATTGAATACATTGATAATACCATTTTTCTGAATATCTTCTTTCATCAGGAATCATTCCACCTTCTCCTGAACAAGTAGCACTTCCAGCCATTGTAGCACCTCTTGCTAAAGCAGTTTTTGCTTCATACGAAAGAGCACCAAAACTCATACCAGTGATATAAACGGGAATATCTAATTCTATGGGATTTTCACATCTTGGACCTATTACAGTTTTTGTTTCACACTTTTCTCTGTAACCTTCAATTACAAATCTTGTCAATGTTCCTGGCAAAAACACTAAATCGTCAAATGTTGGAATTTTTTTCATTAATGCCATTCCACGCATTCTGTATCTTCCTAGCTGAGCTTTAATATGAATGTCGTCAATTACATCGGGGGTAAAAATTGAATTGTAACCCAATAAACTTTTATTTCTTTTACTAAAATTACTTCCATTATTTTTTCCATTAGATTTATTTTTTTTTGCCATTAAATAGCTCCTTTTTTCTCAGTCGGTTCTAAAGCATCGTAGTTCCAAAGTTTTTTACCAGCAACAATTTTAGTCATTTTAGAAACATCAAAATTATTTCCAATTTCAGCAACTTTTAATTTTCTTTCTAACCAACTAATATCATCAGATGTCATTTTTGATTCAATAGCATCACTACCAAATGAACCAATTTTTCCACCTACATATATTGTTCCATCATACATAGAGTCACCTAAGTTAATTCCAACGTCTCCCAAAATAACAATTCTTCCTCTTTGCATCATAAAACCTGTGAATGCACCAGCGTCACCGCCCACAATTATTGAACCACCTTTTTGATCAATTCCTGTTCTTGCACCAACACTCCCTTTACAAATTAAATCACCACCTCTTAAAGCAGCCCCAAAACATGAACCAGCATTTTTTTCTATTACAACTTTTCCAGCCATCATATTTTCTGCACAAGACCAACCAACACGACCATTAACCCTAACTATTGGTCCATCTATTGAACCAACACCAAAATAACCCAAACTTCCTTCAAAAATTAAATTGAGTTTATTTAATATTCCAACACCTAAACTGTGTTTTCCTTGCGGGTTTTTTATTACAATTGTTCCATAGCCTTCACTCATAAGTCTATCAATTTTGTTATTTGCTATTTTGCAATCCATATCTTTAACATCTAATTCGGTTCTTTTGTTAAAGTCCACTTCATGAGTTCCCCAGTAGAAAAAATTTTCTGCTTCATCAGGATTAAAAAACTTTTGTTGAGTTTTTCCAGTTAGAACTTCCGTATGCATACCCATTGATTGGGCTTTAGTTTTTTTAGTAACAGTTTTTAAATTTGCCATACTTTCACTTCTCCATCATAAGGATCATAAGTTGTTATTTCTTGAGGAAGGATAGATCTAATAGCTATTTCTTCCGACCCCATTGCAACTAAATCATCTGACTCATATAACACTAGCGGTTTTGCTGCCATTGTATCTTTTGCCATACCTAGAGAGTCTTTTGTTGCAACAAAATAAGTAAAAACACCATCAAGTCCTGATAAAGATTCTCTCATCCCTTCTTCTAAAGTTGCTCCATTTCTCATTTTTTCTGCAAGAAAAACAGCAATCAATTCTGAATCGCATTCAGACATAAATCTCATTCCTTTATTTTCAAGTGCTCTTCTATTGTTCCAATAATTTGTTAGTTGTCCATTATGAACCACTGATACATCGCTAAATGGATAACCCCAAAAAGGATGAGCAGATTTGATATCAACACCAGACTCTGTAGCCATTCTGGCATGTCCTATACCATGTGTTCCTTTTACTTTATCTAATCCATATCTTTCAGATACAACAGTTGCATCTCCAAGATCTTTTATTAGTTCAAGAGATTTTCCTATAGAAAGTATTTCAACCATCTCAACACTTTCAATTTTTTTTGAAAAATCCATTAGATCCTTGTCATATTTAATTTCATACCTAAAAGAATAAGGAGTTAATCTTTCTTCTTTAACAATTATTGCTCCTAAATTAGCAAGGTTTTTGTCTACAAGTTTTTTTCTACTATCGTAGACACTTGTGTCTTCATTAGCTGATGAGCTTCCTTCTGCTACGTTTTCACCTACTTTAAATCTCATTATGAAGTTTTGTCCTTCGTTATCAGCATAAAGAGCGTATCCTGTTGAGTCAGGACCTCTATGTTTTAAAGCTTGTAGCATGCTTTGAAGTTCAGAGCCTATATTTACAGATTTACCCTTATGAATTAATCCTGCTATTCCACACATATATTTTTACTCTTTGTTGTTTTATTATTATGGTAAACAATCTAAATAAGTATCCAGATCCCATTGGGTTGTAGCACCTAAGAATTTTTCCCATTCGTCGTTTTTGTACCAGTGAAAAACTTTATACATTTCATCTGGCATAGCAGATTGAATAACTTTATCTTCTTTTAAACGATCTAAAGCTTCACCAAGGCTTAATGGTAATTTTTTAACATCTTTACCTGCTTTTTGAGCTTCGTAAATGTTTCTTGATTCAGGTTTACCTGGATTAATATTATTTGTAATCCCATCATCAAAAGCTTTTAATAAAGCAGAACCCATTAAATAAGGGTTATGCATTGAGTCTACTGAACGATATTCAAATCTTCCAGGAGCAGAAACTCTAAGTCCACAAGTTCTATTTTGATATCCCCAGTCAGCATAAACAGGTGCCCAAAATCCTTGATCCCATAGACGTCTATATGAATTAACGGTTGATGAGCCGATAGCTGTTAATGCTGGAAGGTGTTTCATAACACCACCAATTGATTTTAATCCAATTTTACCAGGTAACTGAACATCTTTTGTATCAGGCATAAAAGTATTTGTTCCACCCTCAACATAAGAAAAAACTTCATCTACACCTGGCAACGATTTATGGTGTAATTTTTTTACTTTGTCTTTCCCACCTGTCCAAAGAGACATATTTGTATGACACCCGCTGGCTGATACTCCCATAAAAGGTTTTGTCATAAAACATGCAATTATTCCATGTTCTCTAGCAACCTGCGCACATATTTGTCTATAAGTTGAAAGTCTGTCTGCATTTCTTAAAACATCATCATACATCCAATTTAATTCTAATTGTCCAGGAGCATCTTCATGATCTCCTTGGATCATGTCTAGACCCATAGCATTTGAGTATTCAATAACTTTCATAAACACTGGCCTTAAAGATTCAAATTGGTCTATGTGATAACAATATGGTTTGGAAAAACCTTTACCAGTTGGTGTTCCATCTGCATTTCTAGTTAACCACATCATTTCAGGTTCAGTTCCAATTCTTAATTTTAAACCTTTGTGTTTTTTTGTAAATTCTTCGTGATGAATTCTTAAATTACCTCTACAATCCGATGTTAAATGTCCACCAGGATTATCTCTTTCTTCTCTATTTCTAAAACAAGTACAATATACTCTTGCAACTTTTTTATCCCAAGGTATTTGAACAAAAGTTTCTGGATCAGGAATTCCAACTAATTCTTTGGCTTCTGGTCCATAACCAATATAGTTTTTATGACGATCTACAAATAAATTAGCTGTCGCTCCGTAAACTAATTGAAAACCTTTTTCTGCAATTCTTTCCCAGTGATCAGCAGGTATACCTTTTCCAACATTTCTTCCTGTTACTGAAATAAATTGAAAATAAATATATGTAATTCCTAATTCGTTAATTTTTTCTCTAACTTTTTTAACTAGTTTGGCTCTACCTGGTTGATTAACGTGTTTTTCTAGATCGGTCATTTTTTCTCCTTCAAAGAATTTTTATAAAATAAAAGTTAACTGAAAATTTAATTCGTGTCCACATCGTAAGTTTAACTCCAAGGGAACGGACTATTAGAAAGAGGATGGAGTTTTCCATTCTCGTACCGGTTGAATCTAAAAGGTTTTAAAAGTTCACTTTCATTTCCTAAAATTTCTCCAGCAACTAATTGCCCAACACCTATCATTTTATAACCATGATTTGCATCTGCTATCATATAAACATTTTCACAAAATCTATCAAAGATCGGAAAAGAGTCTGGAGTTAAACAACCAAGACCACCTGATGGTCCTTTACGATAAACATTATATTTTCCTTCAAATCTTTTTTGACAATGAGCTAAAGCAGAAACCCACATTTCAGAAAACTTATCAGTTGTTTGATATTCTTTTGACTCTATTCCATAAGGATCTACCACAACATCATTAAAGTGTTTATCTACGATGTAAGGAGAAGTTCCCCCTTGAACGCCTAAACCTTCTATATCAGGCTTATAATATATACCCCATATTTTATCTGTAATTAGTTTTCCATCTACATCTGAATAAAGAGGAGCAGTAGTATCTACATGTGTAACTGGAGGCAACTTACCATCGTTTGTTTTTAAAAAATTTTTATCAACTCCTAGCACTCCTTCTTGTAGGAACCAATATGTCCACATTGGTACTTCTTTACTTTCTCCATTTCCATTTTTTATGTTTACAGTTTGTGGGAGCTCTAACATATTCCATATATCTCTTACCCATGGTCCAACACCAACAACTACCTGTTCACAATCAATATTTCCTTTGTCTGTTTCTACACCAGTAATAGCTTTACTATTACTTCCCCTTTTAAAACCAGTAACTTTAACTCCTGTTATAATTTTAGAACCGTTTGCCTCAGCTTTTTTTGCAATACCTTTTATAGAATCTTTATTAAATGCATATCCACCTTTTTTTTCATGAAGCACAGATGTAATTTCTTTAGCTTGCCAATCATCATAAATAGTTTTCATATATTTCATACAATCTGCTTCGCCCTCAATTAATTCTGAATCATAACCAATTGTTTTTTGTTGTTCATATATTGAAGCTACATCTTTGTGCATAACTTCTGGAGATATTTGAAGATATCCAACTGGATTATATTTAAATTCTTTAGGATCACTTTCCCATACACTGACAGAGTGAGCCATTAGTTCTCTCATCGCAGGTTGAAAGTAATTATTTCTTACCACTCCACATGCTATTCCACTAGCTCCTGCAGCAATATGAGATTTTTCAAGAACTACTACGTCATTTTCATTTTTATATTTTTGAGACAAGTGCCAAGCAGTACTTAGTCCGTGTATTCCACCACCAATTATTACAACTTTAGCTTTAGAAGGAACTTTTGACATATATTCTATATAGTTAAGGAATCCCTAACAAAAAGTGGAAATTATTAAAGTTTTTTTTTAATATCTAAAAAGTATATATAAAAACAATACCTTAATATTATTGCTTTATTATATTATTTTTTAGAATAGGTAAAAAATTATACTGATCGATATGAGTCATCAGTATTATAGGCCTGCAAAGTCTAGGTTGCAAAGAAGTGAATTGGCAGTTCCTGGATCATCCCCAACGATGTTTGAAAAAGCTTTAAATTCAAAAGCTGATTATATTTTTCTAGATCTTGAAGACGCAGTTTCACCAAATGATAAAATTTCTGCGCGTCAAAATATCATTAAAGCACTTAAAGAAATTAAATGGAGAGAAAAAGGTAAAACTATATCAGTTAGAATAAACAGTCTTGATACACATTATATGTATAGTGATCTTATCGAAATTGTAGAACAAGTTGGTGATAAAGTTGACACTATATTGGTTCCAAAAGCTGGCACTGCTAGCGATATATATATGGTTGATTGCTTGCTGACTCAGATTGAAACTAATAAAAAATTTAAAAACAAAATTGGAATAGAGTGTTTAATCGAAACTGCGTTAGGAATGTCTAACATTAAAGAAATTGCAAAGTCGAGTAATAGATTAGAAGCACTGCATTTTGGAGTTGCTGATTATGCTGCAAGTTTAAGAGCAAGAACAGTTATAATAGGTGGACTAAATCCTGATTACCCTGGCGATCAATGGCATCACGGTTTATCACAATTAGTTATGACTTGTAGAGCTTATGGTTTGAGAGCGATTGATGGTCCTTTTGGAGATTTTAATGATCCAGATGCATATATTGCATCTGCAAAAAGAGCAGCGGCAATTGGCATTGAGGGTAAATGGGCAATACACCCATCGCAGATTGATCTCGCTAATAAAGTTTTTTCTCCACCTGAAACAGAAGTAACTAAAGCAAAAAAAATTATTGAAGAACTAAGTAAAGCGGCAAAAGAAGGAAAAGGTGCTGCACAGTTAGATGGAAGAATGATTGATGCTGCTTCAGCACGCATGGCTGAAAACATAGTTAACATAAATAAATTAATAAAAAATAAATAAAATGGACATACACGAATATCAGGCAAAAAAAATACTTTCAGGTTTTGGGATAGAAATTCCAAGAGGAGGAATTGCATATAGTCCAGAAAATGCTGAAAATAAAGCTCGTGAAATTGGTGGATTAAAATGGGTTGTAAAAGCACAAGTACATTCTGGAGCAAGAGGTAAAGCAGGGGGAATTATAATTTGCAACAGCGCTTTAGAAGTTGCTCAAGCAGCTGACAAACTTCTTGGAAAAAAGTTAATTACAAAACAAACAGGTCCACAAGGCAAAATTGTCCATAGAGTTTATATTGAAGAAGCTACGGATATTAAAAAAGAATTATATCTAGGATTAGTTTTTGACCGTAGTTCTGAATGTATAATGGTAGTTGCTTCAACAGAAGGTGGAATGAGTGTGGAAGAAATTTCTAAAGAAAAACCAGAAAGTATTATTAGATCTAAAATAGAAGTTGCAGTTGGAATGCAAAAATTTCAAGCAAGAGAGATTGCTTTTGGCCTAGGTATTGATTCTAAGCTTATTTCAAGAACTGCAGAAGTAATTATAGGGTGTTACCGTGCATTTAGTGAATTAGATGCAACTATGGTAGAAATTAACCCGCTAATAATATCTAAAAATGATCATATTTTAGCTCTCGATTGTAAAATGAGTTTTGACAATAATGCTTTATTTCGTAGAAACCAAGTTTCTGAGCTAAGAGATAAAGCACAAGAAAATTCAAATGAAGTTTATGCTTCAGACAGGGGCCTTAATTATGTTAGCCTTGAAGGTAATATCGGTAATATCATTAATGGAGCTGGTTTAGCTATGGCTTCAATGGATATGATTAAATTGGCAGGAGGTGAACCAGCAAATTTTCTTGATGTTGGTGGAGGAGCTACTCCCGAAAAAATGGTTAAAGCTTTTAAATTAATTTCTCAAGATAAAAAAGTGAAAGTTATTTTAGTAAATATTTTTGCTGGTATAAATAGATGTGATTGGGTCGCTGAAGGAATAATTCAATCTCTGCAAAAAATAGAAATTAATATGCCTCTTGTAATACGTTTAGCAGGCACAAACGTAGAAAAAGGTAATAAAATTTTAAAAGAAAGCAAAATAAATTATATTGAAGCTTCAACTCTAGAAGATGCAGCAAACAAAGCTGTCAAAGCTCTTAAAGAATTAAGGAAAAGTTAATGTCAATATTAATTGATAAAAAAACAAAAATAATAATTCAAGGTTTTACTGGTAAGTTCGGTTCTTTTCATGCAGAAGAGATGATAAAATATGGAACTAATATTGTTGGTGGAGTCACACCTGGAAAAGGTGGACAAACACATTTAAATCTTCCTGTTTTTAACACTGTTAAAGAGGCAGTAAAAAATACAGGCGCAACAGCATCAATTTTATTTGTACCTCCAGCATTTGCGGCAGACTCTGCAATGGAGGCAGCTGACGGTGGAATTAAAACTTGTGTTGCAATTACAGACGGAATTCCATCTCATGATATGATTAGAATTAAACGTTACATGAGAAGGTATTCTAAAACAGAAAAAATGACACTCATTGGACCTAATTGCGCTGGAGTTATAAGTCCCGGAAAAGCTATGTTGGGTATAATGCCTGGACACATATATAAAGCAGGCAAAGTTGGAATAATTGGACGTTCAGGTACTCTTGGATATGAAGCCGCTCAACAATTAAAAAATTTAAATATAGGAATTTCAACTAGTGTTGGTATTGGAGGAGATCCCATAAATGGAAGTTCATTTAGAGATATTATAGAAAAATTTGAAGAAGATAACGAAACTAATGCTGTGTTAATGATTGGCGAAATAGGAGGACCTCAAGAAGTTGCAGCAGGTAAATTTGTTAAAGAAAATATGAAAAAACCAGTAATAGCTTATATTGCAGGATTAACCGCACCCAAAGGAAGAGTTATGGGACATGCTGGTGCAATTGTGTCGGCATATGGAGAAAGTGCAGTTGAAAAAGTTGAACTTTTAAAACAATGTGGAGTTAAGATTTCAAAAAATCCATCAGTTATGGGTGAAACTGTAAAGTCAGCTTTAAATGGTAAAAAAAATTAAATATAAAATCGCAAATATTGAACTTTCTAAGATTGTTAGTTTATTAGGAAAAATTTTAGGAATTGTTGTTAAAGAACAAGAAGGAACTACTCTTTATAATAAAATAGAGGAAATAAGATCACTGTCTAAAGCAAGCAGAGGAACAAAAAATAAGAAGAAAATTAAGTTAAACGAAACAAGAAAATTTCGCCAACTCATATCTACAATTAACAAATTAAAACCAAAAGAATCATTAGTTATAGCTAGATCTTTTAGTAAATTTTTGAATTTTTCAAATTTAGCAGAGTCACTTGATAGTGTTCATAAAATTGACGAAGGAAATATTCAAAAAACACAAGGCACAAATGCATTTATAATTTTAGAAGATGGTATAAATAGATTATTAAAACAGAAATTTGTTTCTAAAGAAAAATTTTATCAAACAGCAAAATCACTTAAAGTTGATTTAGTTTTAACTGCTCATCCAACAGAAGTAAAAAGAAGAACGCTTATACAAAAATATACTAATGTAAATAATATTTTAGAAAAATTTAACAAATCAAGAATATTTAAACTCAAAAATATTAAAATAGAAACATTAGCCATGGAAAGAAATCTTCATGAAGAAATCACATCAATATGGAAAACAGATGAATTAAAAAGATCAAAACCAAAACCAATTGAAGAGGCTCAATGGGGGCTAGCAGTAATTGAAGATAGCTTATGGAATGCAGTTCCAAAAATTTGTTCAAGGTTTAATGAGTCTGTTGAAACTTATACTGAAAAAAAATTACCAATAGATTTTTCCCCATTAGTGTTTGGATCTTGGATGGGTGGAGATCGAGATGGAAATCCAAATGTTACTGCTAAGACAACTGAAGAAGTTGTTTTGTTGTCTCGATGGATGGCAGCAAACTTATATGAAAAAGAATTTACAAAAATAATTCAAAAACTATCTATGCATGAGTGCTCAAAAGAATTAAAGAAAAAAGTTGGAGATAGTCAAGAACCTTATAGAGCTTATTTAAGACCAATAAGAAACAAACTAAAAACTACTCAACATGAAATTGAGATATTTTTAAATCAGAAAAAACCTTTAAAAGATTCTCAATTAGTACAATCTGTTAGTGAAATAATTAATCCTTTAAAAGCTGTTTACAACTCTTTATGCGAAGTTAAATGTAAAGCAATTGCTGATGGTTCGATATTAGATTTACTTAGAAGAGCTTATTCTTTTGGTCTAAACTTAGCTCGCCTTGATATACGTCAAGAATCTAAAAAACATTTAAAATTGATGAGAAATATTTGTAAGCATTTAGGTTTGGGAAATTTTGAAGAATGGCCGGAAGATGAAAAAATTTCTTTTTTGTCTAAGGAATTTAAATCAAAAAGACCTTTGATACCAAAAGATATTTCTTTTGATAAAGAGGACAAAGAAACTTGGTCTACATTTAAAATGATTTCAAAATTACCAAAAGAATGTTTAGGAGCTTATATTATTTCAATGTCATCTAAAGCATCAGATATTTTAACTGTAGTACTTTTACAAAAAGAAGCTGGAATGAAATCATGCTTAAGAACAGTTCCTTTATTTGAAACTTTAAGTGATCTTGAAAATGCTCACTATGTGATGCAAGATATTTATAAAATATCTTGGTACTTAAAATATTTTAAAAACAAACAAGAAGTAATGATTGGATATTCTGATTCAAGTAAAGACGCTGGAAAATTAGCTGCAAGTTGGGCTCAATATTGCACTCAAGAAAAATTACAAGAATTATCTAATAAATATAAAGTCGACCTTACACTGTTCCATGGACGAGGAGGTTCAGTCGGAAGAGGTGGAGGACCAATTTATGAAGCTTTATTATCTCAACCTCCTGGAACAGTTAATGGAAGAACACGTGTGACTGAGCAAGGAGAAATTATACAGCAAAAATATGCAACTGAATCATTAGCTGAGTACACTCTAGGTACTTATATTGGATCTGTATTAGAAGCAACATTGGCACCACCAATTAAACCAAAAAAAAATTGGCGAGAACTAATGAACACTATGAGCAAAGTTTCTACTAGTGCTTATAGAAAAAACTTCATTAATAAAGATTTTTTAAGATATTATTTTAATATTACGCCTCAAAAATTGTTAGAACAACTTTCTATTGGTTCAAGACCAGCAAAAAGAAACAATTCAAAAGATGTAAAAAGTTTAAGAGCAATACCTTGGGTTTTTGCTTGGACACAGATACGTTTTCTTTTGCCTGCATGGCTAGGAATTTATGAAGCATTAAATTTTTCTATTAAAAATAAAAATATTAATATTTTGAAAGATATGTTGAAAGAATGGCCGTATTTTTACGCTATGATGGATATGTTGGACATGGTTTTAGCAAAAACAGATCAAAGAATAATTAAATTTTATGAAGAATGTCTTGGAGACAAGAATCTAAAAAATACAGGTGAAAAGTTGAGAAAACAATTGTCTACTTTGATCTATTTAAATAGAAAAATAATACCAACTTACATTTTAGAACAAAGAAAAGAATACAGAGATTCTATTAGAAAAAGAAATACTTATGCAGAAGTATTAAATATCTTACAGGCAGACATTATGAAAAAACTTTATAAAAAGAAATTAAAAGTTAAAGATAAAAAACTTCTAATAGATTCGATGTTAATTACAATTGCTGGAATAGCTGCAGCAATGAAAAACGTTGGTTAAGCTTAAAGAACTAAATTTTTTAAAGTAACTATATAATCATCAAATTCTTTTAGAAAACTTTTGCTAGGTTTTATATTTTTTTTTCTTTGGTCAATTGATGTTTTTTCTAAATAAAAAAAACCTTTTTCACAAGCTTCATTAATTATTAATGCAGATTTAGGTCTAGAAGTTTTAAATAATTTTGTTTTCAGTTCTTCTACAGACAATTTTATATTATGTTTATGTGCAGAAATAACTAACAACATCATATGATAGTGTGATGGTGATTTTCTAAAAAAATAGTTGCTAGAACGATGAGAGTGTCTCATTTGTTCTTCCCAAAACTCCAATAAGTTTTTAGTTTCTTTCACCTTATCCTTTAACTTTTGATTTTGTTGGATTGTAGAATGGAAAAGCTATAACTTTTGCTCCAATTCTTTTTTGATGACCATCTATTTTTCCAACTTCAACTTCTGTACCTATTTCTGAATATTTTGTATCTATTCTACAAAGGGCAATATTTTTATTAAGTGTTTTTGACAGCATTCCACTAGTTACAATTCCTACTTGTCCTCTACCAACATGAACCGTATTACTATTTGCAGCTGGCTCATGACCTATAAGTTCTAGGCCAACTAGTTTTTTCTGTGGATTTACTTTTCTTTTTATTAATTCTTCCTTGCCTATAAAATCATCTTCTTTTGTTTTAAGAGGTACGGTAAATCCTATTCCTGCTTCAAATGGGTCTGTTTTGTCATCAAATTCATATCCATAAAAAATTAATCCTGCTTCAATACGAACCATGTCTAAGGCCTCTAAACCAAGAGGAGATATATTAAACTCTTTTCCTGATTCCCATACTTTATCCCAAACAGCTCCGGCATCTTTTGGATGGCACCATATTTCATAACCTAATTCTCCAGTATAACCTGTTCTTGAAACAACAATAGGAATTCCTGTTACACCATCTATTCTTGCTATTGTTAATCTAAACCATTCAAGATTTTGGATGGAAGGCTGTGTGTCAGGCGTCCATACGAATTTTTGTAATATTTTTCTGCTGTTTGGGCCTTGAACAGCGATATTATGAATTTGATCTGTTGATGATTTTACCCAAACTTTAAATTTTTTCTTTTTAGCCTGTTCTTTTAACCATTCCCCACCATATTCTTGACCACCAACCCATCTGAAATTATCTTGTCCTAATTTCATTATAGTGCCATCATCAATCATACATCCATTTTCGTAACACATTGCTGTATACACAATTTGTCCAACAGACAATTTTTTTACATTACGAGTAAGAGTATATTGCATTAAATTTTCTGCATCTGGACCCAAAATTTCAAATTTTCTCAAAGGAGAAAGGTCTGTTACAATCGCACTTTCTCTACACGCAGTATATTCTTTTATTGCACCATAATTTGTATAATTATTTGCTAACCAATATCCATTATAATTTATAAAATTTTTCGTAAGACTGGATGTTTTTTTATGAAAACCAGTCTCTTGTGTTATTTTTGGTTCAGAATCTGTGTTCACTCTAAAAGCTACTCCCTTCGAAATTTTTTTTTCTTTAGGATAAGTTCTAACAAAAATATCAGTAGGATTCCATCCATTTGCTGGGTCAACATCACAAGGACAAGCTGAAGAAGCACAAGTTAAATCTTTTAAAGCTCTAAATAATACATAATCACCTGGTCTTGACCATGGCTCATCAAAAGATGCAACATTATTGGCATCAATTGCAGTATTAAAAAAAAGATTTATTGCTGTCCAACCTTTTCTTGATTTAACATCGTACTTTTTTAAAACACCATTAAAATTTTCTGAACAATTGATATGACCCATATAACCCATATCTTCATAATACTTTGCAGTGCATGCATAATTAAAAGTGTCATGCCTACCAACTGTGTCTCTTATAACTTCGATTACTGGATCATGTTCTGCATCAAAAAATTTTGAAAACAAACCTGGGGTGGGGTAGGCGGAACCCATGAAAGTTCGAGTTGCAGTAGGATCTATTAAACTTTCAATTCCTTCATTTAATTTACGTGAGTCAAAAGCTAAAAAATCAGAACATTGTCTTCCAGCAGGATCAATTATTTGGATATATTCTCCAGCTTTTACCTCATAAGTTTCAGCAGTTCTTCTTTTAACAAGTTTTTCAGTAGTTGGATCATAAAGTGGATCTGGTAAAACATATTGTTCTTCTGTTTCTTTAAACTTAGATTTATTTAAAAAAACTGTTAAATCTGTTGGAGGATTTTGTTCATGAATATTCATTGGTTCTCCAGGTGCAGCAAGCATAACAGTGCATTTATCTTTTGATTGCAAAGTTATCTTTTCACCCATCACACAATCTTTATCAAATACTATTGATGATTTTGCTTTACTTAGATCAAAATTTTTACGTTTAAATAATTTAGAAATTTTTTCATCTTGAGAAATTGTTTTTTTTGAAAAATTAGCATTTGAATTTTCTTTTAAATTTAAAATTGATAAATCGCTTTTACCCCTTGAGTTAAAAACAATTATTTCACAAGTTTGTTTACCTTCATCATTTACAATTTCTATTTTGTCTTCAGGCAAGACTTCTATTACTGATAAACCACCACCTCTTACATAGTATCTTTCAACTCCAGGTGGTAATGTTCTTAAACCGGGATTTTTAATATCAAGACTTGTTAGCATTATGCATAATCGTATCAATACATGGCGTCTAAGTAAAACCTATATTAGACGTATTCCAGGTTGACTATCCATTACAAATAGATGCATAATTAGAAATATTAATAATTATTAATACAAATAAATATAAAGGAGGGGTAATAATGAAGAAAATATTATCTTTAATATCTGCTGTTTTGATATCGTTAGTGAGTTTTACTACCGTTCAAGCAGCCGACAGTAAAAAACCCACTCGAATTCCAACACACAATTGGTCAAGCCAAGTTGTAATGGCTTACGTGATTGGTGGAATTATAGAAGACATGGGTGGAAATGTAGAATATGTACCAGCTGACTCTCAGGCAGTTTATGAGTCAATTCGAATAGGTGATGTAGACATATCACACGAAGTTTGGGAATCTGCTTTTGGTAAATCATTTACTACAGCTCTAGATGCTGGTGGTTTACTTGACTGGGGAGATCACGAAGCAAGAACTCTTGAAGATATGGGATATCCTAACTGGGTAACTGACAAAGGATTATGTCCAGGTCTTCCAGATTGGACTGCTTTAAAAAATCCTGATTGTGCTAAAAACTTTGTAACACCTGACTCAGATGGAAAAGGAAGAATGTTAGAAGGTCCACAAACTTGGCACGGTGACTTAATACCTCAAAGAATTGATGCTTTAGGTTTAGGAGATCTTTGGTGGG
Organism: uncultured Pelagibacteraceae bacterium; assembly: GCA_902597425.1. Classification (GTDB taxonomy): domain Bacteria; phylum Pseudomonadota; class Alphaproteobacteria; order Pelagibacterales; family Pelagibacteraceae; genus Pelagibacter. Next base: position 20,331 of record CACJXT010000004.1, read on the forward strand.
TTAAATTTGCTGGAAGTGCAGATGCACTTTGGGCAGAATTAGCAGCAGCTGAGAAAGAAGGAAGAGGAACTATTATATTTAACTGGACACCAAACTTTACAGATGGTGCTGGTTTTACATTTATAGACTTTCCTCCATACACTGCTGGTTGTAGACCAGAAGATGGTGGTGATGGAAAATGTGGTTCGCCAGATGGTTATTTGAAAAAGGCTGTAAATGCCGACTGGACAAAAACTCATCCAGCAGCAGCTAAAATGTTCAAAAGACTTTCATTCTCTACAGGTCAAATTGGTGCAATGGCGGCTTTAGTTGACGTTGACAAAATGACTCACGAAGATGCAGGTAAAAAATGGTTAGCTGATAACGAGTCTGTTTGGAAAGCTTGGACTAAATAAGCACAAAAGCTAATAAATTATAAATCTCTCCCAACAATGTTGGGGGGGGATTTTTTTTTAAGTTTGTAAATCCACATGGATTAGAATTAGAAAAGAAATTAGTTAAATGTTAAAGTGTTTTTTATATATATCTCTCGGCTTATTGTTCTTTACTATATCATTTGCTAAAAATGTAAATATACAAGAGGATATTGAACTTGGTTTTGTATGCGAGTTAGAAAAGAAAATACTTAAGAATTCAGAATATAATTATACAACTTTTCTAGCCAAAGATTTAGATGAAAAAGGGTTAGATAAGTTTGAAATTTTTGCAAAACAACCAGAAACACTATTGATTAATGGACTATCATTGTTCTTTTCAAAAACCGTAAAATTTGATGTCAAAGTTGTAAATAAAGACATAGTTTTATTTAAAGCTTTTAATAAAGAAAAGAATTACTCAGAGTCAGGCATAATAACTAGAAAATCTGGTGAATTAGTTCATGAAATTACAAGAAATTTAAAAAGTGACAACTTAGAAAAAGATATTTCCTTTTATTCTTGTAGAAAAAAGGAGAAAAAAGTCTGATTTTTTTTTATATAATTTAGTGTAAAATATAATGATGAAAAAATATCTCATTTACATAATTTTAAGTTTTTTAATTACAAATTCAGTATTAGCTCGAAAAACAGGTTGTGAGGGAAACTGTGTAGATGGTTTTGGTAAATGGACCTATACAGATAAAACAACTTATGAAGGAGAATGGGTTGGAACAAAAAAAAATGGTCAAGGACTTGAAATTTGGCCTAATGGATATGTTTATGAAGGTGAATTTAAAAATAGCGAGTGGAGTGGACAAGGAATTTTAACTTTTCCAAATGGTGCAACTTATGAAGGAGAGTGGGCCAATGGTTTCATGAATGGTGAAGGAACATTTACTTGGTCTGATGGAAAAGAAAAAACAGGCACTTGGGTAAACGGTGAATTGCAAGAATAATTAAAACAATGCTACAAGGTAGATATTTAAATAAATTAAAGGAGTTACCCGAACCAGTTAGACAATTCGGTGGTCTTATTACTATAACATTTATCGTAATTTTATCTTTTGCTATTTTAAATATTTTTTGGGGTGGAGGTGATGAATTAGTTAGAAAAATGAAATTAGAAGAGGAAAGAATTGCAAAAGAAAAAGAACTAAGCAAACTGATTTCAAGCCTTCCATCAGGTATTCTAGTACCCTATGAAGGAACAGAAGGCCATAAATTGTCCGAAGAACAACACGAAGCAGTTTGCAATGCAACAAAAATTGTATCTCAGCGTTCTGTTATGGGCGCTAATTTAACAAATTTTAAAGCTAAACACATATATACTATTAACGGTAATGATATTAAAGAAACATTTGTTAAGTGGGACAAAGAGAAAAATAAATGCTTTGCTGGTTTTACTGTAACTGGAAGTAATGTTGGAGTAAATGAAACAATTACTGTTAGTGGAGAGGTTTTAAGTTTTTTCAATACTGGAATTGATACAAGAGTTTATTTTATTAAAAATTTTTAGGGAGGTAAAACAACAATTATATAGACTTTATTTTTACTAAATTTCGTATAACTTGTTAAAAGATTATGGCTGATGCGGTAATTAAATGTGATTCTGTATATAAAATTTTTGGGGTAAATGCCAAAAAGATGCTTCAAGAAGCAAATGGAAATGTGGATGCAAAAACATTCCAAGAAAAAGGATGCATTGTAGGAGTGAACAATGCTTCTTTTGAGGTTTCAAAAGGAGAAATGTTGGTTGTTATGGGTTTATCAGGCTCAGGAAAATCCACATTATTAAGATGCATTTCTAGATTAACAGACGCCACAGATGGAAAAATTTATATAGAAGGCCAAGATTTACTCTCATTAAAAAACAAAGAACTAATTGAACTTAGAAGAAATAAAATGGGAATGGTTTTTCAAAGTTTTGCTTTACTTCCACACAAAACAGTTTTGGAAAATATTGCTTTCCCACTTCAAATTAAAGGAATTAAAACTCAAGATAGTATCAATAAAGCTATGGACATGGTTAAACTTGTTGGTCTTGATGGAAGAGAAAATTATTTTCCAAGAGAGCTTTCAGGTGGACAACAACAAAGAGTAGGTATCGCACGATCATTAGCTGTGGAACCTGACATTTGGTTTCTAGATGAACCTTTTTCTGCACTAGATCCATTGATTAGAAAAGAAATGCAGGATGAATTTTTAAGACTTCAAGAAAAATTAAAAAAAACAATCATGTTTATTACTCATGATTTTGATGAAGCTCTAAAACTAGCTGATCGTATAGCAATTATGAAAGATGGAATAATTGAACAGTTAGATACACCAGCAAAAATTGTATTAAGTCCAGCTACAGAATATGTAAAAAAATTTACTGAAGAAGTTCCTAGGGAAAAAGTTTTAAAAATAGAAGATGTAATGGAAAAACCAAATAACGACAGTTTGAGTGATTTAAAAGTTTCAAAAAACGAAATAATTGAAAACGTAGCTGAAAAGATTTTAAGTCAAGAAAAATCCGTAGCTGTAACTGACGAAAATAATAAAATTGTTGGAACTGTTCATCCTTCAAAAATAATTCATACTGTTTTTGGGGGGAGAAAAAATAACGAATAAAACATGGAATTATTAAAAAAATATCCAAAATTATTTCAATGGTTATTTTTGTTAGTTGTATTTTTTGCCTTATGCTTTGCAATTGATGTTCCTGAAACTTACAAATTTATAAGAGGTCAAGCCGAATTCATTAAAGACCCAAATCAAAGTACTTACACACTATTTGGCAAAGAAGTAAGATATTATGCATTTGATGTTCTTTGGCGACTACCTCCTTTACTTGGGTGGTTGCCTATTTGGGTAAATGACTCTTTGTTTTTCTTATTGAATGAATGGATGCCAATGGAGTTTTGGAATGAAGATCTTCAAGAATACAAAACTCGACCTTTAGTACTACAAATAACAAGAAATATAACTGCATCTATGACATTTCTTATTGAATTGATTAGAGAAGTTTTATTAGGTGGTTCTAAAACAGTTGTTGCATTTACCAGTTGGGACTGGATAGATAAAAATCCATGGGCAGAACTGCCAGGTTTACCTTGGACAATCGTTGCAGCGGGTGCAGTAATATTATGTTACAAACTGAGCGGTAAGGGTCTGGCTATATTTGCTGGTTTAGTCATGATTTATATTTCTGTATTTGGTCAATGGAAACCTTCGATGCAAACACTTTCTTTTATATTGGTGGCAGCACCACTTTCTTTTATTTTTGGTTTGAGCTTAGGCATTATGGCTTACAAAAGCAAACGTGTTGAGAAAGCTTTATATCCTATACTCCTAGTGATGCAGACTATGCCACAATATGCAGTGCTAGTTCCTGCAATGGTTCTGTTTGGCATTGGCGATCATGCTGCAGTTATTATAACAATGGTTGTTGCTATTCCTCCAATGATCTTATTAACCTTGTTAGGTCTTAGAGCGGTACCTTCCGAAGTTATTGAAGCTGGCAAAATGAGTGGATGTAATAATTGGCAACTTATGACCAAAGTATTAATTCCAACAGCAAGAAGAGACATTTTAATTGGAGTGAACCAGGTAATAATGGTGTGTTTCTCTATGGCGGTTATTTCAGCTTTTATAGGTGCTAAAGGATTAGGGTGGAATTTATTGTTAGCTTTAAATCAGCTAAATATTGGATTAGCATTAGAAGCCGGCTTATGTATTAGCATGATTGCAATACTGTTAGATAAAATGTCATTGGCTTGGGCAAATAAACAAGAAGATTATTTTGGTAACCTGACTTTTTTTCAGCGTTATAAAAATACATTGTTTTTTGCTGGAGCAGTATTGATTGGATTAATATTTGCCTACGCTGGATCTTTTTTGTTTAAAGATAGTTTTAATTACTTTTCTGAGATTCCACATAATAAAGGAATATCATTTGCAGATTTCTGGAATAAAGGTGTTGATTGGATTTGGGATACATTCTTTCAAACTTTAAAAATATTTAATACTTGGCTAATAACAGAAGTTCTTCAACCAATGAGAGCCTTGTATCTAAGAATGCCAGCAGTTGCTACTTTAGTATTAGTGGTTGGAGCAGGTTATATAATTGGTGGAATTCGTTCAGCTTTTACAGTGGGTGGATTAGCATTATTTATAGCGCTAAGCCCATGGTGGGATAGAGCTTTAGTCACAACATACATGGCAACTTTTGGAGTTATTGCTTCTTGCACAATTGGACTAACTGTTGGAACTTTATGTCAACAAAATCAATATACCACAAAATTTATGTTGGCAGTTTGTGATATTTTTCAAACATTTCCTTCTTTTGTATATTTAATTCCAGTAATGATGCTTTTTGGAATCACTGATACATCAGTATTAATTGCAGTAATTGTTTACGCAACTATACCTGCTACAAGGTACACTATTGAGGGATTGAGAAGTGTTCCACCTGCTTTGCATGATGCGGCCACAATGTCAGGTGTAACGAAATTACAAAGATTAATAAACATAGAATTTCCAGTAGCGTTTCCTCACATGATGCTTGGTGTAAATCAAACAATAGTATTTGCTTTGTTTATGGTAATTATAGGAGCATTTATTGGAACAGAAGATTTAGGACAATATATTCTAAAAAATGGGTGGGTAGAGCATAATCCAAATGAGATTTGGAACACAACAAGAAAAGTATTAATTGATGTAATTGCAAAAAGTAAAAAATTAAAAGGCAAAATCCTAACGATTGGTATTACAAATCAAAGAGAAACAACAGTTTTATGGGACAAATCAAATGGGAAACCAGTTTATAATGCAATTGTATGGCAAGATAGAAGAACAGAAGATTTTTGTAATGAACTTAAAAAAAGAAATAAAGAAAAAAAAATTAGGAAAAAAACAGGCTTATTTTTAGATCCTTATTTTTCAGCTACAAAAGCAAGATGGATAATTAAAAATGTTCCAAAAGCAAAAAAATTAATTAAAGAAAAAAAATTATTATTTGGAACAATCGATACTTTTTTAATATGGAAACTTACTTCTGGAAAAGTTCATGCAACAGATGCCACTAACGCATGTAGAACCATGTTATATAATATTAATAGCAACAAGTGGGATAATGAAATCTTAAAACTTTTTAATATTTCAAAAAACATTTTACCTGAAGTAAAAAATTCTGCGGATAATTTTGGAATCACAAAAAAATCTATAATAGGAAAATCAATTCCTATTAATGGTGTAGTTGGTGATCAACAAGCGGCAACTATAGGTCAGTGTTGTTTTTTGCCAGGTTCTGTAAAAAGCACATATGGAACAGGGGCTTTTGTATTGATGAATACTGGTTCAAAAAAAATATTTTCAAAAAATAAACTGCTAACTACTATTTGTTATAGAATTAACAACAAAACTACTTATGCACTAGAGGGATCAATATTTACTGCTGGTGCAGGAGTGCAATGGATAAGAGACAAAATAAAATTAATAAATAATGCTTATGAAACAGAAAAAATTGCAAAGTCTAGAAAAAATAATAACGGAGTTTATTTAGTTCCTGCTTTTACCGGACTAGGGGCTCCTTATTGGAGTCCTAATTCTAGAGGATTGTTGAGTGGATTGACAAGAAATACGGATTGGAAAGATATTGTTAGAGCAGTTCTCGAGTCAGTTGCTTATCAAAGTTTTGATTTATTTAAAGCAATGAACAAAGATGGTCTAAAACCTAGAGAAGTTAAAGTTGATGGTGGAATGGTTTTAAACAATTGGTTTTCACAATTTCTCTCAGACATTCTAGATATTAAAGTAATAAGGCCAAAAATTAATGAAACTACTGCTCTTGGGGCAGCATTTGTTGCGGGGCTTTATATTGGAGAATTCAAATCTTTCAAATCTATCTCCAGAGAGTGGAAAATCGATAAAAGATTTGACCCTAAAATTAATAAATCAAGTAGAATTAAACTATTGAAAGGTTGGGAACAAGCAATTAAGAGAACTTTGATTTAGGATATAGAAATGAAAAAAATTGTTATTATAGGAGCTGGTGCAATGGGTTCGGCATTTACTGTCCCCTGTGCAGATAACGACAATGATGTAACATTAATTGGTACTCATTTAGAAAATGAACTCATTACATCTATTAAGAAAAATAAAAATTTTCATCCTACTTTAAAAACTAATTTACCCTCAAAACTTAAAATTGAAAGATTTGAAAATTTAAAAGCTATAACTAAAAAAGGTGCAGATGTAATTGTAGCGGCAATCAGTTCAATAGGTATAAAATGGTTTGCAGAAGAAATTTCAAAATTTTACAAAAAAAAACTTCCAATAGTTTTATTAACAAAAGGTCTTTCAGTAGAGAAAGATGAACTAATTACCCTTTCAGAAAAAATAAGTATTTTATTAAAAGAAAAGGGACACAATGAAATAAATATTTCAGCAATTAAAGGACCTTGTTTGGCAACTGGCTTGGCAAATAAAATGAGAACTGGAACTGTAATAGCTAATCCAGATATTAAAGAAGCACAATTTCTTAAAAAAATTATTTCAACGGATTATTATTCAACAGAAATATCAAATGATATTATAGGTGTTGAACTGTCGGGCGCTATTAAAAATATTTACTCAATGCTGATAGGTGCTTCGGAAGGTTTAAGTAATTCAAAAGCTCCAATCGAGATACAATCTAAATATTATTTAAATACTTCAGCATCGTTAATTCATAGATCAATTTCTGAAATGGTAGAATTTGTATCTCTTTATGGTGGTAATTCAGAAACGGTTTATGGACTAGCTGGTCTAGGAGATCTTTATGTTAGTGCTATCGGAGGAAGAAATAGTTTGATGGGAAAGTATCTTGGCCAAGGTCATTTATATAAAGATGCAAAAGAATTATACATGAAAGATATAACAGTAGAAGGTGCTGAACTTGCATTTGAAATAGGTCCAAAAATTTTTAAAGATCTTAAAGCAAACAAATTTCCTTTAATGTTTAGCGTTCTAAAATCTATATGTGAAAACAAAAAATTAGAAATTAATTGGTAAATGAATACTAAAATTATAAATATTGCTGGATGGATTTTATTTTTGATCTCTGCAATTGGTTTTATTATGTCTAGCTTTGGAAATTTTTGGGCTATGTTTGGAAGTCTTTTCTTTTTAGCAGGCTGTGTAGTTTTTTTGATACCTTATTTTTTTGATTGATTTAAAAAAGTTTTTGAAGAATCATCCATTGCGGAAGCCCATGGGGTATGATGAATTGGTGCAACAGAACCAGTAACTGGTGAAGAAAAAGATTTGTTTCTATAAGTCATAATATCTTCTACTTTGTGGTGTTCCCATTCTTTAAAATGCTTTCTAATTAATTCAAAATCAATTTTTGGATAATCAGACAGCCCATGAAGTTCTTTAGTATATTCAGTTTGAAAATCTATCATTTGATCAGGATTTTCTAATTTTTCTTCCATAGCAACCCATTTATTAATATCTTTTTCTATTTCTGAATTACTTGGAATTTTAATCTTACCCATTATTACATCTCTTGCATACCAAGCCTGACAATCAAACATGTTAAAGGTATGAAATTGATCCTGCATACCCAAGTACAACAATTTATGATTATTTTCCCAAACCACACCTTTATACAATTTTGGTGGATATAATCTGTTTCTAGTTTTTAGTTTAAGGTCTTCAGTTAAAAAAGGGAAATGATGAAGATAACCTGAACATAAAATTATTGCATCAGCTTCTTGTTTGTGACCATCTTTAAAGATTGCTTTATTTCCATCTAGTCTGTCTAAATAATGTACTTCTTTCATTCCATTAGGCCATTTAAATCCCATTGGGTTATTTCTATAACCTATAGTTACACTCTTCGCTCCATACTTATAACACTGAAGAGCAACATCTTCAGCTGAATAACTACTTCCTAAAACAATAACATTTTTACCTCTGAATTCTTCTGCGTCTCTAAAATCATGTGAATGTAATATTCTTCCTGGAAAAGATTTCATTCCTGGATATTCTGGAATAAATGGAACAGAGAAATGTCCTGTAGATACAACTACATAATCAAATGTATCTTTTGAAAACTTATCATTTTTTTTATCATGAGAAGTAACTTCAAAATTATTTTCATTATAAGTTACAGTCATAACAGTTGTGTTAAATCTTACTTTGTTTTTAAGATTACCTTTTTTTACTCTACTAATTATATAATCATATAAAACTTCTCTTGGAGGAAATGATGGAATTGGATGTCCAAAATGCTCATCAAATGAATAATCAGCAAATTCTAAACATTCTTTAGGACCATTAGACCAAAGATATCTATACATGCTGTTAGGAACAGGGTCTCCATATTGATCAGATCCAGTTCTCCAATTGTAGTTCCACAATCCACCCCAATCTTCTTGTTTTTCAAAACAAACTATTTCAGGTATTTTTTCACCTTTTTTTTCAGCTTGCTCGAAAGCTCTTAACATTGAAAGACCACACGGTCCTGTCCCAATAATGGCTACTTTTGTCATTGAATTTTTCCCATCTAAAAAATAAATTTATAAATGTATTTTTCTAACAAAAAAGTAAAAATTGCAATAATATTTTGTTATGAAAATAAATTGGAATTATCCTACTTCTGTATGGGTAGGGGAAGATAGGATTAAAGATTTGTCTCAAGCTTGCAAAAATTTAAAAATTTCAAGCCCACTATTAGTTACCGACAAAGATCTTATAAATCTTGATATGGTTAAAAATGTCATTTTAGAAATTAAAAAAAATTTTAATAATCTGTCTATTTTTTCAAATTTTTCAGGAAATCCTATTGGAGAAAATGTAGAAGAAGGAGTTTCTCAATTTCAAAAAAATAAATGTGATGGAGTTATAGCTTTTGGAGGAGGTAGTGGTCTAGATGTTGGTAAGGCTATTGCATTTATGTCAGGCCAGTCTAGACCTATATGGGATTTTGAAGATATTGGTGACTACTGGAAAAGAGCTGATGAAACTAAAATTGCTCCGATAATTGCAGTTCCAACAACCGCTGGAACTGGGTCCGAAACAGGTAGAGCTTCTGCAATTATAAATAAAAAAACTGGAATAAAAAAAATTATCTTTCATCCAAAAATTCTACCTTCTATCGTAATACTTGATCCTTGTTTAACTATTGATCTTTCTCCAAGATTAACCGCAGCAACCGGTATGGATGCTTTGGCTCATAACTTGGAAGCTTTTTGTGCGCCAGGATTTCATCCAATGGCAGATGGAATTGCTCTCGAAGGAATGAGACTAGTAAAAAAATCATTATTAATTTGTGCCAAAGATGGCAAAAATATCGCTGCACGATTAGATATGATGGTTGCAGCAAGCATGGGATCCACAGCTTTTCAAAAAGGTTTAGGAGCAATTCATTCCTTAAGTCATCCTGTCAATGCACAATTTAATATTCATCATGGGCTGTCAAATGCAATTTTTATGCCTTATGTTTTAACATTTAATAAAAATTTAATAGAAAAAAGAATTATTTCTATTTGTGATTATCTTAATTTAAAAAAAAATTTTGAAAGTTTTTTAAATTGGATTTTGGATTTAAGAAAAGAACTAAGTATTCCACACAAACTTTCAGAAGTTTTAGAGCAGGATAAAATAAACTTAGATCAATTATCTAAAATGGCTCTAGAGGATCCATCTACAGCAACAAATCCAAAAAAAATGACTGTTGACGATATGAAAATTTTATACGAACATAGCATTTCAGGAAAATTATTTTAATGAAAAATTTAAATTTATTAGTTGTCGAAGGAAATATACCAAAAGAAAATGATAATTTTCGAAAATATGGAATTCAAACTCATGCTGATAGTTTAAAAGATAGTCTTGAATATTATTCAAAAGATTTAAATATTGAAGTGTTTAACCCATGTTCAGAAAAAAGTTTTGATAAAATATTGCCAAAAATTACCAAATATGATGGATTAATTTGGGGAGGAAGTAGTTTAAATATTTATAATGATTGTATTGAAATTCGTAGGCAAATTTCTTTTATGAAAGAATGTTTTAAAAACATCAAAAAAATATTAGCAATATGTTGGGGAATGCAAGTTGCTGTTACTGCTGCTGGAGGTAAGGTAAAAAAATCAACAAATGGTGCACATATAGGAATTGCTAATGATATTGAAATTAATACAAATGGGATAAATCATCCCCTATATACATCAAAAAATAAAAAATTTAATTCACCAGCTTTTAATTTTGATGAAGTAGTCACATTGCCTGAAGGAGCAATAAATTTAGCATCTAACAAAATTAATAAAATTCAAAGTATTCACTTTAAAAATGAAAAAAGTGATGTATGGGGGTTACAATATCATCCTGAAATTACTTATCATAAAATGATTACTTTAATTAATTTAAGAAGAGACAGGCTGATAAATGACAGAAAATGTTTTAAAGATGAAAAAGAAATTCAAAATCATATTAAATTTATTGAAGAAGAAATTAAACGTTCAGAAAAAAATTCTAGAATGTTAGAATTAAGAAACTGGTTAAACTATTTAAAAGCTGCTTAATTAAAATAATCCTTCAGTTTCTCCTTTGGAATTTAATTTAATTGAGTCCGCAGCAGGTACTCTTGGAAGACCGGGCATAGTCATTATTGCTCCACAGATTACTACAATAAACTCAGCTCCTGAAGAAAGCCTAATTTCTCTTATTGGCAAAACATGTCCAGATGGAGCTCCTTTTAAACTAGGATCTGTAGAGAAACTGTATTGAGTTTTAGCAATACATATTGGAAGATCTCCATATCCTTTTGACTCAAAATCTTTTAATTGGTCTCTTATTTTTGTATCGGCAACAGCTTCACTTGCGTGATAAATTTCCTTAGCAATTGTTTCTATTTTTTTAAACAAAGGTGTTTTATCTTCATATAAAAATTTAAATTTATTTTTTTCTTTTTCACACAATTCAACAACATTTTTAGCAAGTTCTTTTGTTCCTTCTCCTCCATTTGACCAATGAGTACAAAGTGTTGCTTTAACATTAAGTGTTTTACAGTAATCAATTAAAGCTTTTACTTCTTTATCAGTATCAGTAATAAAATGGTTTATAGCTACTGTAACAGGTAGTCCAAATTTCTGTGTATTAACAATATGTCTTTCTAAATTTACCAAACCTTTTTTAAGAGCTACTACATTTTCTTTTTTAAGTTCGTCTTTTGCTACTCCACCATGCATTTTTAATGCTCTGATTGTTGCAACAATTACAACACAACTTGGTTTTAATCCTGACTTTCTGCATTTTATGTCTAAAAATTTTTCAGCACCAAGATCCGCACCAAATCCTGCTTCAGTTACAACATAGTCACTTAATTTTAATCCTGTTTTTGTAGCAATAACCGAGTTACAACCATGTGCAATATTTGCGAAGGGCCCACCATGAATAATTGCAGGATTATTTTCTAAAGTTTGTGTAATATTAGGTCTAATGGCATCTTTTAAAAGAACTGTCATTGGACCTTGTGCTTTCAAATCTTTTGCGTAAATTGGTTTTCTTTCTCTTGTGTAGCCAATTGTAATATTTCCAATTCTATTTTCTAAATCTTTTAAATCATTTGATAAACAGAAAATAGCCATAATTTCTGAAGCTACTGTAATATCAAATCCATCTTCTCTAGGATATCCGTTAGCAATTCCACCTAAATTAATATTAATTGATCTTAATGAACGATCGTTCATATCCATTACTCTTTTCCAAACAATTCTTCTAACATCAATATTCAATTTATTTCCCCAATAAATATGATTATCAATTAAAGCAGATAAAAGATTATGAGCAGAAGTGATTGCATGAAAATCTCCAGTAAAGTGTAAATTAATTTGTTCCATTGGTACTACCTGCGCATATCCTCCGCCGGCTGCTCCACCTTTCATTCCAAATGATGGCCCCAAACTTGGTTCTCTAAGACAAACAATAGATTTTTTTCCTATTTTATTTAAACCATCGGTCAAACCAACAGAAGTTGTGGTTTTTCCTTCACCAGCAGGAGTTGGGGTTATTGCAGTAACTAAAATTAATTTTCCGTCATTTTTATTTTTTAATTTTTCTAAATATTCGAGCTTAATTTTTGCAATGTATCTACTTATTGGGCTATAGACTTCAGCTTCATCCGGAACATTAATACCATCAAGAATTTCTTTAATAGGTTTCATTTTTGCTGCTCTTGCTATTTCTATGTCTGATTTGACTGCGCTCATTTTGACTATTCCTATATATTCAAATTTCTTTGAAGATGGATTAATATCTCTTTTTATGGATTTTTTAAAGTTCTAAAAAATATATATAAAAAAAATAAAGAACTATTTATATTTATTGCTATAAAATTTAATCATGCAAAAATATTCTGTATTTAACCTTATTAAAAATGCTTTTACGGCTCATAAGAACTGGGAGGTGGCATGGAAAGACCCAACACCAAAGTCTCAATATGACGTTGTAATTATTGGTGGTGGAGGACATGGCTTAGCTACCGCATTTTATTTAGCAAAAGAACACAAAATTACAAATGTTGCTATTATTGAAAAAGGTTGGATAGGTGGAGGAAATGTTGGAAGAAACACTACAATAATTAGATCAAATTATATGCATGATGAAAATGCTCTATTTAGTGAATTTGGAATGAATTTATGGAGAGACATGAGTCAGGAATTAAATTTTAATGTGATGTTTTCTCCAAGAGGAATAATTAATCTTGCACATTCAGATGCTCAAATGAATGTTTATTCTAGAAGAGGAAACTCTATGAGATTAAACGGTATTGATGCAATTTTGTTAGGAAGAGAAGAGGTAAAAAAAATAATCCCAATGGCAGATTTTTCAGAAAATGTTCGTTTTCCAATTTTTGGTGGATTGATGCAACCAAGTGCTGGTACAGCAAGGCATGATGCTGTTGCGTGGGGTTATGCACGTCAAGCAGATTCAATGGGAGTAGATATTATTCAAAATTGTGAAGTTACAGGCTTTGATGTTGTTGGAGGAAAGATAAAAGGTATTAGGACGTCAAAAGGTAATATTAAAACAAATAAAGTTGGATTATGTGTTGCTGGAAGTACATCTATTCTTGCAGAAAAACTAAATATGACACTCCCAATAGAAACACATCTTTTACAAGCATGTGTTTCTGAACCAATCAAACCAATTTTACCTAACGTTGTAACTTTTGGTGCGGGACATTTTTATTGCAGTCAATCAGATAAAGGCGAAATGGTAATGGGGGGAGATCTAGATGGATATAATAGTTATGCCCAAAGAGGAAATTTACCAACACTTCAACATGTTTTAACAGAGGGAATTGCCATGTTTCCTTTCCTTAGTAAATTAAAAATGCTTAGAACTTGGGGTGGAATAATGGATATGTCAATGGATGGTTCACCAATTATCGACAAAACACATATAGAAGGATTATATTTAAACTGTGGATGGTGTTATGGAGGATTTAAAGCAACACCAGCATCTGGATGGACTTTTGCTCATACAATAGCAAAAGATAGAGTTCACGAATTAAATTCAGGATATAGTTTAAACAGATTCCACACCGGCCATTTAATTGATGAAAAAGGTCTTGGCACGAAAACTTGGATTTCATAAATGCTACATATTAAATGTCCTTATTGTGGAATGAGATCACAAAATGAATTTGCATATGGTGGTGATGCAAGCGTCAAAAGGCCAGAGCTTAATAAAGAAATTTCAGATTCAGAGTGGGATAATTTTGTTTATTTAAGAAAAAGTTTAAGAGGGAAACATTTGGAATTTTGGCATCACATTTCAGGATGTAGACAATGGTTTAAAGTCCAAAGAGATACTGCAACTCATGAAATATTTAAAACATTAAAACCGAACGAAGATATTTAATTATGCAACAAAATTTTCGATTAAATAATATTGGCTTAATTAACAGAGATAAAAAAATTTCTTTTAAATTCAATGGAAAAAGTTATTTTGGCTATGAAGGCGATACTCTTGCATCTGCATTGATTGCAAATGGAGTTCACCTTGTTGGAAGAAGTTTTAAATATCACAGACCAAGAGGTTTTTTTGGAGCTGGCATAGATGAGTCATATGCAATTGTTCAATTATACAGAAACAATGAAACTGATCCTAATGTTCGAGCCACTGAACAAGAACTTTTTGAAGGATTAGAGGCTAAAAGTGTGAACTGTTGGCCTAGCATTAATTTTGACATTGGCGCGATAAACAATTTTTTAAATAAATTTATTCCCGCAGGTTTTTATTACAAAACTTTTATGTGGCCAAAGAGTTTTTGGTATAAAATTTATGAACCATTCATTAGAAAGGCCGCAGGATTTGGAGTTGCATCTATAAAACATGATAAAGAAAGATATGAGCATAAGTATGAATATTGTGACTTACTAATTACTGGTTCAGGACCATCTGGATTAGCAAGCGCATATGCTGCAGCAAAAAATGGAGCAAGAGTGATCTTGGCAGAAGATAAACCAAGGTTTGGAGGAAGTTTATTAACTAGCGAAGTAACTATTGGAAACCAAAGTGGAATAGAATGGGCGAATAGCATTATAACTAAACTTAAACAAATGCCTAATGTGACAGTAAAAAATAGAGCTCAGGTCTTTGGTTACTACGATCATAATATGCTTGTAATGTCAGAACGAATAAATGATCATTTACCAAAATCAAAAAAATATAGTCCTAAACAAAGACTTTGGTACATTAGAGCTAAGGAAGTTGTGATTTCTTCAGGCTCAATAGAAAGACCTTTAGTTTTTGGAAATAATGATACACCAGGAGTAGTACTTTCTTCTGCAGCAAAAGAATATTTAAAAGTTTATGGAGTTTTGGTTGGCCGAAATCCACTTATATTTACAAATAATGACAGTGCATATGAAACTGCTATTGAGTTTAAAAAAAATGGAATCTGGCCTATAGTTTTAGACACAAGAAGTAATCCTGATTCTGAAATTATTGATGAAGCAAAAAGAATGGGAATTAATATAAAATTTTCATATGTTGTTATAGCTGCAAAAGGTTATAAAAAAGTAAAATCAGCTGAAATTGCAAAAATATCGGAAGATAAAAAGGAATTAGGACAAATTGAAAATATTAAATGTGACTGTATATGTGTTTCTGGATTTTGGACACCAACAATACATTTAGCTTCACAATCAGGAAACAAAACAAAATTTAATAAAGAAATTGATGCATTTATTCCTAGTCAGTCTAAACAAGAAGAAACAACCGTTGGATCTGCAAATGGAGTATTCACTTTAGAAGAGACTTTAAAAACATCTTTTGCAGTTGGTCATGAACTATCAAAAAAAATAACAAATAACGACAATAGGCTTCCAGTTCCACAAGTTGTAGAAAAAAAATCTACGCATCATGACAAATTTTGGTGTGTACCTCTTCCAAAAGGAAAAAAATATAAAAGATTTTTAGATTTTCAAAATGATGTTGCGGTTACTGATATAGAGCTAGCCTTAAGAGAAGGTTACAGATCAATAGAACATGTTAAAAGATACACAACATTAGGAATGGCAACTGATCAGGGCAAAACAAGCAATCTTAATGGATTACAACTTGTATCAAGTATTGAAAATAAAATAGTACCAGAAATAGGTCATACAACGTTTAGACCGCCATATACTCCAGTTACAATAGGGGCAATTGTTGGAAGAGAAGTTGGAAAACATTCTAAACCAACAAGAAAATCACCAATGCATTTATGGCATGAAAAAAATAATGCTGTATTTGTGGATGCAGGAGTTTGGTTAAGACCAAGATACTATAAACAAGGAAATGAAACATTATTTGAAGCTTCAAAAAGAGAAGCAGCCCATGTTAGAAAAAATGTAGGAGTATGTGATGTTACAACTTTAGGAAAAATAGATATTAAAGGACCAGATGCTGCTGAGTTATTAAATAGAGTTTATACAAATGCTTGGATGAAACTCCCAGTTGGAAAAGCTAGATACGGCGTAATGCTTAGAGAAGATGGAATTGTAATGGATGATGGTACTACAACTAGAATTTCAGAAAACCATTATCATATGACAACAACTACTGCGCAGGCTGCAAATGTTTTGTCCCATCTAGAATATTATTTACAAGTTGTTTGGCCAGAGCTAAAAGTTAATGTAGTTTCAACTACAGAACAATGGGCTGGTGCAGCAATTGCAGGGCCAAAATCAAGAAATGTATTACAAAAACTATTTCCAGATACCAATGTTTCAAATGAAGGCTTGCCATTTATGGGATATGTCGAAGCTAGTTTGTTTGGTATTTATGCAAGAATTTTTAGGATTTCTTTTTCTGGTGAACTTGCTTACGAAGTTAATGTTGAATCAGACAATGGAAATTTTATGTGGGAAAAAATAATGGAAATAGGAAAAGAATTTGAAATTCAACCATATGGAACAGAAGCTTTATCTACATTAAGAATTGAAATGGGACATGTGGCAGGCTCAGAATTAGATGGAAGAACTATACCTTACGATAATTCATTAGAAGGATTAGTTAGCAAAAAGAAAGATTTTATTGGAAAAAGATCTCTAAATAGAGATGCGTTTGTAGCAAAAGACAGACAAAAGGTAGTAGGTGTTGTTCCTCTCGATAAAAAAACAAATATTCCAGAAGGTTCACACTTAGTACAAGATGCTAATGCAAAACTGCCAAATCCAAAACTAGGTCATATCTCTGCTTCATGTTGGAGCGTTGAATTTAATAATCCATTTTCTTTAGCTATTCTCCACGATGGAAAAAATATGATTGGCAAAAAATTATTTGCTTTATCACCACTAAAAAACAAATCTATTCCTGTTGAAATTGTTTCTTCACATTACGTTGATCCTAAAGGAGAAAGAGTAAGATCATGACATCAATATCTGCATTAGAGAATATTCACAATAAAGGTCTTTTTGGAGATCATGAAGGTAAAAATGAAACTGAGTTATTAAAAATTTTTGAAAGAAAAAATTTATTAATTGTTCAAATTGTCCAATTTGAAAATTCTTCTTCTACAATAAAAGAAATTAATATAGATGGTCTTAATTTTATTGATGAAGCACAAAAAGTAAGTAGCAACAATGACACTAGAATTTTGTGGTGTGGACCTAAAAATTGGCTTTTAACATCAAAAAATAAAAATTTGATAAAAACTATTCAAAAAACATTTAATGAAAGTGATTTTGCAATTACAGACTTATCTCATTCAAGAGCTATAATTGAACTAGAAGGAAAAAACTCAAAAGAAGTATTAAAAAAAGGATGCCCTTTCAATTTTAATGAATTAAAAAAAGACAATTGTGTAAACTCTGTATTCAATGGTATTACAATCACTATAGATATGATCGATGAAGATACAAATAAAATAAGATTATTTGCTCTTAGAAGTTTTGGTCAATCGCTATATCACTCTATTACAGATGCCTGTTTGGAGTTTGGTTACCAAAATCTTTAAATCTAAATAAAAAAACCTTTTAATTGTTGTAAAATTCAGTGTTTTAATAAAGTACTTAAGAAAGATACTAATCAACTTCTATCTTGAGTTGAAGAAATTAAACATATAAAATGAAATTAGGGAAACAATGAAAAATAAAAAAATAGTTTTTATTTTAATGTCAGTAGTATTGCTTTCTGGTTGTGCACAATCTACTGCATTTATAGGTCCTGCAATAACAGTTGCAGCAACTGGTAACGTTGGTCAAGCAGGATTCACTTATGGAACTAATGAAGTTTTTAAGAAAGAAACTGGCAAAGATACAGTGCAGTATGTAACTAGTTTATTTGAACTTGAAAATGAAAATTTATTGAAATCTGAAGAAAAAAAATCAAAAATTGATGAAGATTTAATTGCATTAGTGGAAGGTAGCATTAAAAAAACAAGGCAAAAATTGCTTCAAGAAAAAGCAATTAACTAATCTCAAATAAAAATTATTTTTTAAGAAGTTCGTTTTTAGCTGTTTGAAAAACTAAAAGCAAACACCCAATTTTTGTGTATGAATAATGAGAAGATCCAGGCTCAAAAGTAACAAAATCTCCTTTTTTAAAAATTTTGTTATCAAGATCAATTAATTCCCCATCTAGTATTAAAAATTCTTCATAGTTAGCATGTTTATGGGGTAAACTTTTAGCACCAGGTTCCATTTTAAGAATGTAGCTACCTTGACCTTTTTCTTTATTATAAGAAATTTTATGCCAACTCATTCCAGAAATTGGATCACCATAATTATCAAATGGTTCAAATTTTACATTTAAAGGATTAGTTATTTTTCTTTTACTCATGTTTATTTGTTCATAATATTTAAATAAAAAATTATATTTTTATGAAACATATATATATTGGCGATGAAGGAAAAGGATTTCCTTTAATATTAATCCATGGATTTTTAGGTTCATCAAAAATGTGGGAACCACAAATTAATTTTTTTAAAAATTATTTTAGAGTAATCACACCAGATTTACCTGGTTTTGGAAAAAGTAACAAAGCAAAATCACACAATAACATTCAATCAATTGCTAATTTACTTATGGATTGTCTTGAAAAAAAAAAAATAGATAAGTTTCATTTATTAGGTCATTCAATGGGAGGTATGGTTGCTCAGGAAATGGTAAAAGAATACGGAAATAAAATTGTAAAGTTAATTTTTTATGGTACTGGTCCTCGAGGTGAAATGCCTGGACGATTCGAATCAGTTGATCAATCTAGAAAAAATCTAAAAAAAAAAGGTTTAGAAATTACAGCAAAAAATATTGCAAAGACTTGGTTTGTAAGAAAAGAAAATGCAAAATATTTTGATATTTGTATTGAAGCAGGAAAACAAACTTCTATTAAAGTAGTTGATGATGCACTTATTGCATTTAAAAATTGGAATGGAGTTGATGCCTTAAAAAATATTAAAAATGAGACTTTAATATTATGGGGAAATCAAGACAAATCTTACAACTTACAACAAATAAAAATTTTAGAAAAAAGTATAAAAAAAAGCAAGCTAGTAATATTTAAAAATTGTGCACACAACGTACATTTAGAACAACCAGATAAATTCAATATTATTACTAAGAATTTTTTATTATAATTTTTTTATTTTTGCTATTGGTTGAAATAAGCTATTAAATAAATTTTTAATTTATTTAATAAATATACTTCAACCAATAAAAATTTGAAAATTACGCAGTTTTTAGATTAATTGCAGAAGGACCTTTAGGACCATCTTCAACGTCAAAAGTTAGCGCTTGACCTTCATCGAGACCGCTCAAACCTGCATCTCTAACTGCTGACACGTGAACGAATACATCTTTTTCTTTATCTTCTCTTTCGATAAAACCAAAACCTTTGTTTTGATTAAACCATTTTACTTTTCCTTGTAGACTCATATTTTTCTTCTTACTTTATTTGTGTTAACTTTTATTACTTATAATTAAGTAATATTGCTTTCTTTATATTTATTTAGGTTTTGTCAACTAAATTTAACAATAAAATAAATTAAAAATGGATTAGTTGCCAATTAGCATGCTCATATAACAAGAATTAGGATCTTCTTTGTAATGAGCAAAAGGTTTACATAACTTAAATCCACATTTAGTAAATAATTTTCTAGCAGGAGAAAAAAAATTTCCAGTGCCAGTTTCTACACTTATTCTTTTAATATTGAGCTTTTTAGCTTCAAAAATCAAATGTTTAAGTATTTTAATTCCATTACCTTTTTTTCTAAATCTATCCTCAACTCGAATAGATTTAAATTCACCATGTTCTTTATTTAAAAATTTTAGAGCGCCGCAACCCATTAATTGATTATCTTCCCACAAACTCCAAAATTTAATATTTTGATCTTTAAGTCCTTCAATATCTAATACATGGGCACTTCCTTCAGGAGAAACAGATCTAAGTTCAATGAAATGTTTATTAAGCAAATCTAATACTTCAGAATTATCAAAATTTCCTTCTATAGATTTCATAAAATAATTAATCCAGTATTTTGTTTAATTTACTAACCTGGCCTATTTTAAATAGAATGGTATTATCTTTAGTGAAACCATATTTTCCAGCATTATCTTTAAATCTAATTGGAGGCTCCATTATTGGTTCTAGAGATAAGACTACTGTTCCCCAATGCATACCCAAAACTTTTTTACTTTTTAAATCTTGACCAATATTTAGTGCTTCCTCAGGATTTGAATGATAAATAGATTTATCTTTTTGTGGAGACATTGGATAAAAATTATATGCTCCTATATTAATAAAAGTTAAGTCAATAGGACCATATTTTTTTCCAAGTTCCTTATAAATATTTCCATAGCCTGTATCACACGCAAAAAATATTTTTTTATCATTATATTCAATTAAAAAATTTCCCCATAAAGTTTTATTTGTGTCCCATAAACTTCTTTTAGACCAATGAACTGCAGGTAGAAAAGTAATTTTTAAATCATTTACTTTTATTTCATCATACCAATCCATTTCGTTTACATCTGAAAAACCATTTTTAATAAAATATTTTCCAAGTTTGAGAGGAGTTAAAACTTTGGTTTTTTTGTAAGGAAATCTCCGTATAGTTCTAGTGCTCAAATGATCATAGTGATTATGTGTTAATAAAAACAAATTTATTTCAGGTATTTCCTCAAGGTTAATTGCTGGGTCTACATATCTTTTAGGACCAAAGATTAAAGGTCCCATATTTTTTTCAAAAACCGGATCAGTAATGATAGTTGTATTACCAAGTTTAATTAAAAAGGTTGCATGACCTATCCAAGCCACAAAATCATCATTTTTATATTTTTTAAGATTTTCTAAAACTTCTTTTTTATTTATAATGTGATCTACTGGAACATCCATATTAAGTTTTCTTTTTTCTTTATTGAATATTTTAAAACTCCAATTAAAAGATGAATCTCTCTGGGGAGAACCTTCAGGATTTCTAAAAGTTCCATCTGGTAAATGATGATAAGGCTTATTTTCCATAGCAATACATAAAGAGTTATAAACAAAAATTATGATTAGGAAACTTACAAATTTTAACATATCCCCAATCTGTATATTTTATGTTTATTTAATTAGTGTTGTTAAATGACCCATTTTTCTTTTGTATTTAGTTTCTTTTTTTAAATAGTCAAAGAAAAATTCATTAGAAGCATATTTTTTTTTTCTATAAATTGTTATTTGATCACCGATAATATTAATCATTTCAGCATTTGAAATTTTATTTAGCTTTACTCGGTCTAAGTTACATACTGCCCTTACATGATTTTCAAATTGACTAATATTGTATGCATTAATAGTTAAATGACCAGAATTATGAACTCTAGGAGCTATTTCATTTGCATATAAATTATCATTTTTATCAATAAAAAATTCTACACATAAAGTTCCTATATAATTTAATTCTTCTGCTATCGCACGTGCATATTTTTTTGATTGTTCTAAAACTTTTTCATTAATATCCGCAGGAATTTTAGAATATTTTAAAATTTGATCTTCATGAATATTTTCAATTGGATCGTAAATTTCATATTCTTGATTTTTAAACCTTGTAATAACTACTGAAATTTCTTTTTTTAATTTAACTAACTTTTCTAAAATATATTCTTTAGTAAAATCGATATTTAAATTTTTTAAATCATCAACTGAATTTATTTTATATTGTCCTTTACCGTCATAACCTAAAGTTGTAGTTTTTAGCAATCCAGGTAAAAATTCTTTATTAATATAGACTTCTTTTTCACTTTTAATCGAAACATATTGCGTTGTTCTAATATTTAATTTGTTTATATAATCTTTTTCAAATAATCGATTTTGCACTATTTTATTTATTGAAGGATTAGGTAAAACAGATTTTATATTATTTATTTTATTAAGTGTTTCATACGAAATATTTTCAAATTCAAATGTAGCTATATCAATAGCATTCATGAACTCATCAATAATATTTTGATCATCATATTTTCCACAAATAAATTTATCAGAAAAATTTTGTGCTGGAGCATCTTGATCGTCACAAAAAATAACAGTTTTAATACCTATCTTTTTTGCAGCAGTGGCTAGCATACTTCCTAATTGACCACCACCAATAATTCCAAGCACCGGTTTAGACATATAAATATTTATCTAGGTTTTTTTTTTACAGATTTAGTTTGATTAGTGCGCCAATGATCTAAATTTTTTTTGACTTTTTTATCTTTAAGAGAAATAATAGAAGCTGCTAGTAATGCTGCGTTAATTGCCCCATCTTCTCCAATAGCAAAAGTACCAACTGGTATACCTTTTGGCATTTGAGCTATAGACAAAAGGCTATCAAGACCTTTAAGTTTTTTGCTTTCAATAGGAACACCTAAAACTGGTAACGAAGTTAGTGCAGCAATCATTCCTGGCAAATGAGCCGAACCTCCGGCACCTGCTATTATAACTGCTATATTATTTTTTTCTGCTTTTTTAGCGTATTCATACATCCTATGAGGAGTTCTATGTGCTGAAATAATTTTAGTTTCATATTTAATTTTTAATATTTTAAGAACTTTTTGACAAAGTTTCATGGTTTTAAAGTCTGATTGACTTCCCATTATAATTGAAACTTTATCTGAATTTATTTTAGACATTAGGCGCTAATTTTTTATGACCTAAACAGTTATTTCAAATTAAACAATAGATTTCAATAAAATTAATAGAATTTATGTGTCTTATTGATATTCTTAATCTTTAATAAAACTAAATGAATTTTAAAATTGATAATTTACAGTATTGCAATTGGTCGAGAGAAATCTTTAAAATTAATAGGGAAGCAGGATTAGATGCTGTGCACGTTACTATTGTTTATCATGAAGACTTTGATGAACTTCAAAATGTTATCAGCTCATGGAGTAAACATTTTAAAGAAAACTCAGATTTAATTTTTCTAGGTAAAAATTTTAAAGATATAGAAAAAGCAAAATCACAAAATAAAACAGTGATCTTTTTTGGTTTTCAAAATTGTTCTCCTATTGAAGATGATATTGGATTAATAGAAAAAGTTCATGAACAGGGATGTAGATTTATGCAACTTACATATAACAACCAATCGTTATTAGCCACTGGTTGTTACGAAAAAAATGATGCAGGAGTTACTAATTTTGGCAGAGAAGCTATTAAAGAAATGAATAGAGTGGGTATTGTAATAGACATGTCTCATTCTGCAGAAAAAAGTACTTTAGATGCTATTGAAATAAGTCAAAAACCAATTGCAATTACACATGCCAACCCGTCTTTTTGGTATGCAGCCAAAAGAAACAAATCAAATGATCTATTAAAAACTTTAGCAGATAGTGGTGGTATGCTTGGCCTCTCTTTATATGCACATCATTTAAAAGATGGTACTAACTGTAAACTTGAAAGTTTTTGTGAAATGGCAGCAAAAACTGCAGAGATTATGGGGTCTAAAAATATTGGCATTGGATCTGACTTATGTCTAAATCAACCTGATAGTATTGTTGAATGGATGAGAAATGGTACATGGACAAAAACCAAAAATTATGGAGAAGGTTCAAAAGATAAACCTAGTTTTCCAAAACAGCCTGACTGGTTTTTAGATGCTAGGGGTTTTAAAAATCTAGAATCTGGTTTAAAAAAAATTGGTTTTAATACTGATGAAGTAAATGGAATTTTAGGAAATAATTGGTACAATTTTTATAAAGGAATAAATTAGTGAAAATAGAATTAAGAAATCCAAACATTGTAATGAAATTGTCGAGGTTAGGATCTTTTCACCAATCAAAACTTTCTTTTTTGAGAAGTTTTTTAAAAGAATTTAAAGACTGGGAATTTAAAAGAGACTTATTTGAATTAAACGAGTTTGGTTATGGAACAGCAGTGTATTCATTTAAAAAAGGTACTAGAGTTTATTCTTTAATTTGTTTTGCAAATGAACTTAATGAAAAAGAAAGATCAGACAGAGTTATTGCAACTAAATGGGATGCTGCATTTACATTGTATGATGGAGTTCCAAGTAAAAAAGATATAGATCGTTTAAGAAATGAAGTTCCAAAGCAAGAAGTGGGAAGACTTTCTTATAAAGAATTGACTCTATCTAGGGCGAATAAATCTGTAAGATTATTTGATCATGTAGTTAAAAATTTAAGCGAAGGAAATCAGCCTGACATTGGACTATTATCAAAAGTTGGTTATTTATACAGGACAACTGCTGTTTATGGATCGGGTAAATTTGGTTTAGCTGATAGATTTAGAATTAAAAATAGAGAAGAAATTTATGGACCTTTTAGATTAGAAATGATGTTGGTTTATTTGGTCAGACAATTTACGTTTGATCAAGTTAATCATGTTGCTAAACAAAAAAATCCGAGAAGGGCTGTGACACTAGATTTAGAAATTTGTAGAAACCTTGGAATAGGAAATTCTACTGGCTTAGGAATGGCGCCATTTATAGTTAATCATCCGACTCTTTTAAATAATTG
>CACJXT010000005.1 GCA_902597425.1 uncultured Pelagibacteraceae bacterium
TTTAAATCTTCAATTGGAAAAATACTTTTAAAAACTCTATCAAAACCTTTTATAAGTTGTTGAAGAGCTTCAGGATGATATTCGGTTAATTCTCTATAAGAATTTTTTTGGACTTCTATAAGATTTGGTATTGACAAACTTTCTTTAAGTTTGCCAAAATTTTTTCTTATATTTTTCTTTTCCGTAAAAGATAATTGCATTTATACAGCTCACTGATTAACATGTTAATCAGTAATTAAATTCTTTCTATTTATTTATTTAAGTTCTACTTTTGCACCAGCTGCTTCTAATTTTTTCTTAATTTCTTCAGCTTCTTTTTTGTTTACGCCAGCCTTAACTTCTTTTGGTGCTCCTTCAACTAAATCTTTAGCTTCTTTTAAGCCCAAAGTTGTTACAGCTCTTATTTCTTTAATAACATTAATTTTTTTATCCCCTGCTGCTGCAAGTACAATCGTAAATTCATCTTTTTCTTCTGCCGGTGCTGCTCCAGCGCCTGCTGCTGGTGCGGCTGCTACAGCTGCTGCTGCAGTAACTCCCCATTTTTCTTCAAGTTGTTTTGAAAGTTCAGCTGCTTCAACAACAGTCAAACTTGATAAATTTTCTATAATTTTATTTAGGTCTGCCATAATATTTTCTGTTTTTCTAGGGTTTATTTTTTACTTTTTTCGAGCGCTAAAATAGCGATTTTTGTAGCTGGTGCAAGTAAAATACTTACAATTTTTTGTGCTGGTGCCTTTAATAATCCAACAATTTTAGCTCTTGCTTCATCTAAAGTTGGTAAAGATGCAACATTTGCAACCCCTGCTACATCAAGAATATCCTTTCCCATTATTCCTCCAAGAATCTTTAGATTCGTATTAACTTTAGAGAATTTTGTTAATATTTTTGCTGACATAATTGCATCATTTGATAGCGCAACAGCAGTTGGTCCAGTAAACAAATTTGAAAGATCTTTACATTTAGATTTTTCTAAGGCTAATTTTGTTATTCTATTTTTTGTAATTTTAAACTGAATACCATGTTTTCTCATTTCTGTTCTTAATTCATCAAGCTGTTTAACTGTTAATCCTTGGTAATGAGCTACTAATACAGCTTCAGAATCTTCAAACTTAGCTGTCATTTCACTAATATAAGATTTTTTTTGTTCTCTGTTCATCATGATTATATATTTTTTTCTAATTTAACTTTATAAGAAACTCCCATAGTTGAAGTTAAAAAAGTATTTTTAATTAAATCACCTTTAACAATATTGTTTGATTTTTCTTTTTCAAGAGCTTCAATAATAGCATTATAATTTTTTAAAAGTTTATCGTCATTAAAAGATTTTTTTCCAATACTTACTCCAATATTTCCATCTTTATCATTTCTAATTTCTGCTTGACCAGATTTAGCATTACTTACAGCTTGTTTGATATCATTAGATACAGATCCTAATTTTGGATTAGGCATTAAACCTTTTGGTCCCAATATTTTTCCAAGTTTTGAAAGTTTAAGCATCATTTGAGGTGTACAAATTAATTTTTCAAAATTTAATTCCCCAGACTTAATTTTTTCAATAAAATCTTCACCGCCAACTATATCTGCTCCAGCATCTTTAGCTTCTTTAGATTTTGCATCTTCACAAACAACTGCAATTTTTACTTTTTTACCACTACCTCCTGGTAAATTTATTACAGTTCTAATATTTAACTCGCCTTTTTTTTGTTTATTATTAATTTGAAAACTTAAATCAACAGACTCATCAAATTTTGTTGTGCAATTTTTTTTAACTAAAGGTAATAATTTCTCAATAGATTCAGGATTTGATTCTAAAGTTTTTGTTGGTAGTTTTTTAAATCTTTTTGAGCTCATTATTCTTTAACCTCTATACCCATAGATCTTGCAGATCCTGCTATGATTTTTATTGCCTCATCTAAATCATAAGCATTAAGATCGGCCATTTTTTTCTTTGCTATTTCTTCAGCTTGTTTTTTTGTTATTGATCCTACTATTTGTCTTCCTGGTTCTTGTGAACCACCTTTTAATTTAGCAGCTTCTTTAATAAAATGTGATGCTGGTGGAGATTTAATTATAAAATCAAATTTTTTGTCTTTATAAACTGTTATAACCACAGGAACTGGTTTACCCATAAAATTTTTCGTTTTTTCGTTAAAAGCTTTACAAAATTCCATTATGTTAATTCCTCTTTGACCTAAAGCTGGGCCCACAGGTGGAGCAGGATTTGCTTGTCCACCCTTAATCTGTAATTTTACGTATCCTGTAATTTCTTTTTTTGCCATTAACTAACCTTCTCTACTTGATTATATTCTAAATCTACTGGAGTAGGTCTACCAAATATTGATACGGAAACTTTTAATCTCAACTTTTCTTCATCAATATCTTCTACCATTCCACTAAATGATGCAAACGGTCCGTCAATTACTTGTACCTTTTCACCAATATTGTACTCAATACTAGATTTTGGTTGTGAAACTCCATCTTTTATTTGTCCTAAGATTTTTTCAATTTCTTTGTCTGAGACTGGAACTGGAGTACCTTTTGATCCTAAAAAACCGCTGACCCTCTTAATATTTTTAATCATATGATAAATATTATTGTCCATTTCACTTTTTATAAGAACATATCCTGGAAAATATTTCTTTTTTCTTTGTATTCTTTTTCCTCTTTTGACTTCAGTAACATCATGTGTAGGAACTACAATTTGTTCAATTTTTTCAGAAATTTCAGCTTTTTCAGCTTCTTCTTTAATTAACCCAGCAACTTTATTTTCAAAGCTAGAATGTGATTGAATGATATACCAATTTTTCATTAAATACTCACTTTAAGCAATATTTCTAAAAAAAATTTTAAAACTTGATCGAGAAGTAAAAAAAATAATGACGCAATTATTGCCATTACTACTACCATTAAAGCTCCTTGTAATGTTTCTTTGCCTGTAGGCCATGAAACTTTGAATGCTTCTTGTTTAACTTCTTGAATAAATTTTAAAGGATTTTTCATAATTATCTATAATTTTTTGGCAGGAGCGGAGGGAATCGAACCCCCAACCTCCGGTTTTGGAGACCGGCGCTCTACCAATTGAGCTACACTCCTATAGGAGCTTACTCTAAAATTTTTGTTACTACTCCTGCTCCTACTGTTTTACCACCTTCACGAATTGCAAAATTTAATTTTTCGCTCATAGCGATTGGTGTTATTAATTTAACAGTAAATTTAGCATCATCGCCTGGCATGATCATTTCAGTACCTTTAGGCAATTCTACTTCACCTGTAACATCAGTAGTTCTAAAATAAAACTGAGGTCTATACTTGGTAAAAAAAGGAGTATGTCTTCCACCTTCTTCTTTCTTTAAAACATAAGCCTGAGCTTCAAATTTAGTATGTGGTGTTACCGAACCTGGTTTTGCTAAAACTTGACCTCTTTCAACATCGGTTCTTTCAACACCTCTTAACAATGCACCAATATTATCTCCAGCTTCACCTGAATCTAAAAGCTTTCTAAACATTTCAACACCAGTACAAACAGATTTTTGTGTTTTTCTAATACCAATAATTTCTATTTCTTCACCAGTTTTAATTACACCTTGTTCAACTCTACCTGTGACAACAGTTCCTCTTCCAGAAATTGAAAATACATCTTCAACAGGCATTAAGAAAGGTTTATCTTTAGGTCTGTCAGGTTGTGGAATATGTTCATCAACAGCTTTCATTAATTCCATTATTGAATTTTTTCCTGTTGCCTCATCTTTTCCTTCAACTGCATTTAAAGCTGATCCTTTTATTATAGGAGTTTTATCTCCTGGAAATTTATAAGAAGTTAACAACTCTTTAATTTCCTCTTCTACAAGATCAATTAATTCTTTATCTTTAACTTGATCAACTTTATTTAAATATACAACAAGAGCTGGAACTCCAACTTGCCTAGCAAGAAGGATATGTTCTCTAGTTTGTGGCATTGGTCCGTCAGCGGCATTAACTACAAGAATTGCTCCATCCATCTGCGCCGCTCCAGTAATCATGTTCTTCACATAGTCAGCATGACCTGGACAGTCTACGTGAGCATAGTGTCTTTTTTCTGTTTCATACTCAACATGAGCTGTTGCAATTGTTATGCCTCTCTCTTTTTCTTCAGGAGCTTTATCAATTTGATCATAAGCAATAAATTTTGCTCCTCCAGACTCAGATAAAACTTTTGTTATAGCTGCCGTTAAAGTTGTTTTACCATGGTCAACGTGTCCGATTGTACCAATGTTACAATGCGGTTTGTTTCTTACAAATTTTTCTTTCGACATTACTTTTTAACCTCAATTTTTTTTAACATTTGTTAATTTTTTTTGGAGCGGGTAAAGGGAATCGAACCCTTACATCCAGCTTGGAAGGCTAGCGTTCTACCATTGAACTACACCCGCAACACCCAAGAACTTCACCCCATGTTGATTAAATTTTTATTGAATGGTGGAGGGGGAAAGATTCGAACTTTCGAAGACCGAAGTCAACGGGTTTACAGCCCGCCCCATTTGACCGCTCTGGAACCCCTCCCATCGGGGAAGTGTCCCCTTGTTCAATAAAGCTTCAAACAACTAGCGTTTTATATATTTTTATTGTGTAATTGCAATACGAGATTTACTAGAAAAAAATGATAAAATACCTATAAAACAGCATAATATATATGAATAAATCATCATTTTTTATAGTTGGCAAACACCCAGTTGTAGAAGCATTAAAAAATCCAAAAAGAAAGGTTTTGCGTGTTTTTCTGACTGAGGAAAGTAAAAAAAATATTCATAGAAAAAACCAAAAAAAAAATCTTTTAGAAGGTATTAAAGTTCATTTTAAAACAAAAAAGGAGTTAGACAAATATACTGCTAATGAACAGATAAAACATCAAGGTTGTGTTGCTGAAATTGAACATCTTGATGATCTTGTCCTTAAAGACTTTATAAAAAAAAAAAATAATTTAACTTTTGCCTGCTTAGATGAAGTAACTGATCCAAGGAACATAGGATCATTAATTAGAAGTATGGCTTCATTTGATATTGATGGTTTAATTATAAAAGAAAGACATTTTCCTAAGGAAAGTAAGTTAATGTACAAATCTGCAAGTGGTTGCATAGAACATGTAAACATTTTTAAAGTATCCAATATTAATTCAACATTAAAAAATCTTAGAGAAAGTAATTTTTGGGTTTATGGATTTGATGCTGGAGGAAAAAAAAATTTTACAGAAATTGAATGGAAAGGAAATAATATTCTTCTATTTGGGTCAGAGGGTTTTGGAATGAAAAAACATACTATGAAATACACTGACTTTTTCGTTCGTATAGATATAAATAAAAATATAGAAAGTTTAAATATTTCAAATAGCGCTGCTATTGTTTTTCACCATTTAAACTATATAAAAAAATGTGTTGATTAGTTATAAAATAATTAATACAAAGTGAGAAAGCCCTTGTAGCTCAGCTGGTAGAGCAATTGATTTGTAATCAATAGGTCCGCGGTTCGAATCCGTGCGGGGGCACCACTACTTAGTTTCTCTTCTTAACTGTTCAATCTTTATTTTTTTTTGGAGACTTCTATTTGAATCGTAAAGCAAATTAAATTTAATTTTACTGTTAGTTTTAATGGTAATTGTTTTTGCATTTCTAAATTCAAGGTTATCTGCTACAGCGCTAATTGGTCTTTTATTTGGATTTAAATTTTTAATTTCTATAGTTGATTTATCGCTTACAATTTTACCTTTCCATCTTCTTGGTCTAAAAGCACTTATTGGTGAAATAGAAAGCTTTTTTGAATTTAAACTTAAAATTGGACCATGAACAGATAAGTTGTAAGCTGTGCTGCCTGCTGGAGTTGATATTAGAACACCATCAGAAATTAATTTTTTAATAACTGTTTTTTTTCCGTTTTTAATTAACAATGAAGCGGCTTGTCTACTCTGTCTTAAAACTGAAACTTCATTGATTGCAATAAATTTTTTAATCAATCCGTATTTATTTTTCACTTTCATCTCTAAGGGTGAAATAGTAATCATTTTAGCTTTAGATAAATTTCTTATAGTATTTTTTGGTGAAAACTTATTCATTAAAAAACCATAACTTCCTGAGTTAATTCCATAAAATAACTTTGATGAATTTTCATTTTTTTTAAGAGTTTTAAGCATAAAACCATCACCCCCTATTACAATGACTAATTTTGATTTAAGAGACGATTTTTTTTTAAAATTTTTTAAAAGAAATGTTTTTATCTTTAATGATTTTTTATTTGAGTCAGAAATAATTATATTTTTATCCATAATTGTGGTGCCCTCGGCCAGACTCGAACTGGCACTCCCAAAAGGGCAAGGATTTTAAGTCCTTTGTGTCTACCAATTTCACCACGAGGGCATGAGTTATTTTCATGAGTATTTATGCTAATATTTATAATTGAACAAGTTTAATAATCAAATTAAAATCTGCTTCTTAAAGAAATATTTGCACCAATACTTTTTACATATTGATTTGTATCTTTAGCATCCAATGTAAAAGAGATTTGACTATTTTCAGATAACCTCTTTTCGTATCCAATGTTTGCCAATTTTACTACGAGAACATTAATGCTTTTATTAAATACTTTTTGTTTAATTCACAATCTTTATATCCACACTTAACAACATTTAAATATTTTTTAGTTGGATAAGCAAATTTAGTTTTTTTAACCATAGTGTATGTCATTACTTTTTTTCCATAGTAAATGAAGTAATATTTTTTATATAAAATTGGATAATCCTCATAAACATCAAGTTTTTTTTCATCGCTCTTAGAAATCTCATATAAAGCACCTGGAACTATTGAATTTTTTTTTTTCTCAATATCTGCTGCTCTATATTTGCTTCTAAATGTTAGTCTAAAATCTTTTAATTTTATTTTCTTTATGAATTTACTATCCTTGCATCTTCTTTTCATTTGAAAATGATTAAGATTACTTCCATAAGCAAAATAAAGCATTTTAATTATCTTTAATTATTTCAATTTTCTTTTGTGAAACAAATTCCATTATTTTAGAATTGCAATCATCAATTTTAGTTTGGTTCTCTGATCTTACAACAATAGAAACTCCTAATTTTCCCGCTCTAAAAAATGGATAACTTCCTATTTCAACATCTTTATTACTATTTTGAACAGATGTTAATGATTTAGCAATTTCGCTTTCAACAGTTCTTAAATTAATTGTATGGCTAATTATTGGTTTACCTCCAGAAATTTCATTTTTTAATCCACCCAACATTGATTTTAAAATTGATGGAACACCAGGTAGACAAAATACATTTTCAACAATAAATCCTGGTGCCCCACTTGTTGGATTTAATATTAATTTAGCATTGGCGGGTGTCCAAGCCATCTTCTGTCTTCCTTCATTAAATTCACCTGGTTTATAATAAGATTCTAAAATTTTAAAAGCTTCTTTATTAACCTCATAATTTAAATTAAAGGCTTTAGATACTGAAGCTGCTGTAATATCATCATGAGTTGGTCCAATTCCACCAGTGGTAAATACATAAGTGTTTTTTCCTCTTACTTCGTTAATTGTTTTAACTATCACTTCTTCTATATCAGGTATTACTCTAACCTCTTGAACTTTCACCCCTAATAAATTTAACCATAAAGATATTAAGCTAGTGTTTGTATCTTGTGTTCTTCCTGATAAAATTTCATTACCGATTATGATTATTGCGGCATTAACTTGTATTTTTTTTTCCATTAAGAAATATATTATTTAAATATGAAATTTACCAAGAGATTAATAAAAGGCAAACTTATCAAAAGATATAAAAGGTTTTTTGTTGATATCAATCTAAATAAAGAAGTAATTACTGCACATTGTCCTAATACTGGATCTATGATGGGTTTATTAAACATAAATAACGATGTCTGGATATCAAAAAATGATGATCCTAAAAGAAAATTAAAATTCACTTTAGAAATAATTAAAGTTAAAAAAAATTTAATAGGCGTTAATACTCACTTTGCAAACAAAATTGTCTACCATGGTTTGATAAACAATTTAATTAAAGAATTAAATAATAATCAAGATATAAAACGAGAAGTTTTTTTTAATAAAGAAACAAGATTTGATTTTTTGCTCAAAAAAAATAATCAAAAAATTTTTGTTGAGGTTAAAAATGTAACTTTATTTAGAAAGGATAAAATTAGCGAATTTCCTGATGCAATCACTTCTAGAGGTTCAAAACATTTAAAAACCCTTATTGATGCCACAAAAAAAGGTTATAAATCTTACATAATATTTTTGGTTCAAATACAAGGAATGAAATATTTTAAAATAGCAAAAGATATAGATAAGGAATATTATCAAAATTATTTACTGGCAAAAAAAGCTGGTGTTAAATTTTTAGCTTATAGATGTAATATTGACCCTGCTAAAGAAATTAAAATTGAAGAAAAATTAAAAATAATTGATGCATAATTATTCAGAAAAATTTGAAAAGATGAAAATAGCTGGAAATTTAGCAGCCAGAACATTAGACATGCTAACCGACTATATTAAACCTGGTATTACAACTGATTACATAGATAAGCTTGGATACGAATTTATAAAAGATAATGGTGGACATTCGGCTCCTCTTTTTTATCGAGGTTTTAAAAAATCTTTATGTACATCATTAAATCATGTTGTATGCCATGGAATTCCTTCAGATAGAATTTTAGAAGAAGGTGAATCTTTAAATGTTGATGTAACGGCAATAGTTAATGAACATTACGGCGACACTAGTAGAATGTTTTGTGTTGGTAAAGCTTCTATCAAGGCAAACAATTTAATTAACGCTACTTATGACTCTATGATGAAGGCAATAAAAATTTTAAGACCTGGCTTAAAACTTGGTGATATTGGTCATGAGATTCAAGCCTATGTTGAAGAAAAAGGCTTTTCAGTTGTAAAAGATTTCTGTGGACATGGCATAGGAACAATTTTTCACGAAGAACCAAATATACTTCATTATGGAAAAAAAAATACTGGAATAGAACTAGTTCCTGGAATGACTTTCACAATTGAACCTATGATTAATGCAGGAAAGTATGAAACAAAAGTTCTACAAGATGGTTGGACTGCAGTAACAAAAGATAAATCTTTATCGGCACAATTTGAACATACAGTGGGAATTACGGAAAATAGTTATGAAATTTTTACAGAATCTGCTAAAGGTTATACTAAACCTCCATTTAATAATTAATGATAACAAGGTACTCTAGAAAAGAACTCACTAATATTTGGTCAGAAGAAAATAAATACAAAATTTGGCTTGATATTGAAATTGCAGCAGCCCAAGCAATGGAAAAATACAAAATCATTCCTAAAGGTGTTTCTTCAATTGTTAAGAAAAAAGGGAAAATTAATGTTAAAAGAATCCATTCTATCGAGTCTAAAGTTAAACATGATGTCATTGCATTTTTGACCTCAATAACAGAAAAAGCAGGAATAAAAGCTAGATATCTTCATCAAGGAATGACCTCTTCTGATGTCTTGGATACAAGTTTTAATCTGCAATTAATCCAATCAGGAAAAATACTACTAAAAGATATTGATCAGATATTAAAAATTTTAAAAAAACAGTCTAAAAAATATAAATTAACTCCTTGTATAGGAAGAAGTCATGGTATTCATGCTGAACCTTTAACTTTTGGATTAAAATTAGCTTCATTCTATGAAGAGTTTAAAAGAAACAAAAAAAGACTTTTAAGTGCAATTGAGGAGGTTTCAACTTGTGCAATTTCAGGTGCTGTTGGTACTTTTGCAAATATTAGCCCAAATGTTGAAAAGCATGTTGCAAAAAAACTTGGACTTAAAATTGAACCAATCTCTACACAAATAATACCAAGAGACAGACA
Source organism: uncultured Pelagibacteraceae bacterium (assembly GCA_902597425.1). Taxonomy (GTDB): domain Bacteria; phylum Pseudomonadota; class Alphaproteobacteria; order Pelagibacterales; family Pelagibacteraceae; genus Pelagibacter. The sequence goes on from CACJXT010000005.1 coordinate 9,882, forward strand.
TGCCTTTTATTTTTCTGTTCTAGGTATTATAGCAGGATCTGTAGAAAGAGTTGCAACAGAAATAAGACATTTACAAAGAACTGAAGTTTATGAATTACAAGAATTCTTTTCAAAAAAACAAAAAGGTTCGTCTGCAATGCCACATAAAAAAAATCCTATATTGAGCGAAAATCTTACAGGATTAGCAAGAATGGTTAGAAGCTACGTAATTCCTGCATTAGAAAATATAGCTTTATGGCATGAAAGAGATATTTCTCATTCAAGTGTTGAAAGAAACATTGGACCTGATGCAAATATAACTTTAGATTTTGCTCTTGTAAGGTTATCCAATATTTTAAAAAATATGATTGTCTACCCTAAAAAAATGGCAACTAATCTTAACATAACAAAAGGTATTATTTTTTCTCAAGAATTAATGCTGGAACTCACAAAAACTAATTTAAGCAGGGAAAAATCATATAGATTAGTCCAAACACATGCAAAAAAATGCATTACACAAAATTTAAATCTATTTGAAGTTGTAAAAAAAGATAAAAATATAACTGATAGAATTCCTTTAAATAAACTTAATAAAATATTTAATTATTCATCACACTTTAAGAATGTTAATTTAATTTTTAATAGAGTTTTTAAATAATGAAAAAAGGTAAAAAACTATACGAAGGTAAAGCTAAAATTCTTTATGCGGCTTCAGAAAAAGGAACAGCCATACAACACTTTAAAGATGACGCCACTGCTTTCAATAATCAAAAAAAATCAAATATTGAAGGAAAAGGCATTTTAAATAATAGAATTTCTGAACATATATTATCAAGTCTAAACCAAATAGGTATTGAAACTCATTTAATTAAAAGGATCAACATGAGAGAACAGTTGGTTAAATTAGTTGAAATTATTCCAATTGAATTTGTTGTAAGAAATATTGCCACTGGTTCGCTTACTAAAAGACTAGGTATAGAAGACGGAACTATATTAGAAAAACCACTAATAGAATTTTGTTATAAAAATGATGACTTAAACGATCCGTTGGTTGCAAGAGAGCATATTTATTCTTTTGGTTGGGCAACCGCTATAGAATTAGATTGGATAACCAAACAATGCTTTAGAATAAATGATTTCATGCAAGGTATGTTCAAAGCTGTTGGAATTAAATTGGTAGATTTTAAACTTGAGTTTGGAAGACTAAATAAAGATGAAAAAACAAAAATTCTACTAGCAGATGAAATTAGTCCTGATACATGTAGATTATGGGATGCAACTAGTGACAAGAAACTAGATAAAGATAGATTTAGAAAAGACTTAGGAAATCTACTTGAGGCATATCAAGAAGTTGCGAGAAGATTGGATATTCTGCATGAGCAAAATAATGTAAGACCAATTAAATTTCCTAAACCTATAGCGGTAAAAATCAAAAAAAAATAAATGAAAATTAAAATCATAGTAACACTTAAAAAAAGTGTTTTAGATCCTCAAGGTACAGTTATTCAACAAGCGTTAAATGGAATGGGTTTTAACGATGTTAATGAAGTAAGACAGGGGAAATTTTTTGAGATTAATATAGATGAAAAAGATCAAAGTAAAGCAGAAGAAAAAGCTGATGAAATGTGTAAAAAACTCTTAGCAAATCTAGTTATTGAAGATTACAAAATTATTGGATCACAATAATAAATAATGAATTCATCAGTAATAACTTTTCCAGGATCAAATTGTGATAGAGACATGGATGTTGCTCTAAAAAAATTTGGATTTAAAAATAAAATGGTTTGGCACAATGATGTTGAATTGCCTAAAAGTGAACTTGTCGTTCTACCAGGAGGTTTTTCTTATGGTGATTATTTAAGATGCGGATCTATGGCTTCGAAATCTAGAATAATGAAATCAGTAATTAATTTTGCAAAATCAGGAGGTAAAATTATGGGTATCTGTAATGGGTTTCAAATTTTAGTAGAAACCGGACTACTTCCAGGTGTTTTGTTAAGAAATAAATATTTAGAATTCATTTGTAAAAATGTTTTTGTGAAAGTTAATAATAAAAATAATCCATATTTTAAAGATATTAAAAAAGATACACTCGAACTTCACATTGCTCATAATGAAGGAAATTATTTTTGTTCAAAAGAACAAATTAAAGAAATTAATAATAACAATCAAATAGCTCTATATTACTCTGATAAAGATGGAAAGATTAATGAAAATACTAATCCTAATGGGTCTATTAAAAATATTGCAGGTGTTTTTAATAAAGAAAAAAATGTATTAGGGATGATGCCCCACCCTGAACGCATGATTGATCCAGATCTTTCAGGTGAAGACGGTTCTATTTTTTTTAAAAACTTAATTAATAATTTAAAATAATGATAGTTAATGAACAAATTGCGATTGATCATGGTTTAAAAAAAGATGAGTATAAAAAAATTTGTGATTTATTAAAAAGAATTCCAAATATAACTGAACTTGGAATTTTTTCTGCAATGTGGAACGAACATTGTTCATATAAATCGTCAAGGCTTCATCTTAAAAATTTACCCACTAAAGGAAAAAATGTGATCCAAGGCCCAGGTGAAAATGCTGGCGTTGTTGACATTGGAGATGATGATGCAATTGTTTTTAAAATAGAAAGTCACAATCACCCATCATTTATTGAGCCTTATCAAGGAGCGGCAACAGGTGTTGGTGGAATTATGAGGGATGTTTTTACGATGGGTGCTAGACCTATTGCAAATCTTAACTCAATTCATTTTGGATCACCACAACATAAAAAAACAAAGAATTTACTTAGAGGCGTTGTGCATGGAATAGGTGGATATGGAAACTGTATGGGTGTTCCAACAATTGCAGGACAAACAAGTTTCGATGAGTCTTATAATGGTAATATTTTAGTAAATGCTATGACCTTAGGATTGGTTAAAAAAAATAAAATTTTTTATTCTAAAGCAGCTGGTTTAGAAAAACCTGTTATCTACGTAGGGTCTAAAACTGGTAGAGATGGAATTCACGGAGCCAGCATGGCCTCAGCAATATTTGATGACAAAATAGAAGAAAAAAAACCCACAGTACAAGTGGGTGATCCTTTCACTGAAAAACTTTTGTTAGAAGCATGCTTAGAATTAATGGCCGGTGATTCTATTATTGCAATTCAAGATATGGGTGCTGCAGGACTTACATCTTCCAGTATAGAAATGGCATCAAAAGGAAAATTAGGTATAGAAATTAACTTAAACAAAGTACCTTGTAGAGAAACTAATATGACACCTTATGAAATTATGCTTTCTGAGAGTCAAGAAAGAATGCTTATAATATTAGAAAATGGAAAAGAAAATTTAGCAAAAAAAATTTTTGATAAATGGAATTTAGATTTTGCTGTAATTGGTAAAACAACTAATAATAAAAAAATTGAACTTTTTTTTGATAAAAAAAAGGTTGCAGATATACCTATAGATACTTTAGTTGAAAACTCACCAATGTATGATCGTAAATGGAAGAAATGTAAATTACCAAAAAAAATTAAAATTAAAAAAGAAGATTTTAAAAATTTAAAAATTATTAATATTTTAAATAAAATTTTATCTAGTCCAAATATATGTAGTAAAGAATGGATTTGGCAACAATATGATCATACAGTTATGGGTGATACTATTCAAAAACCCGGTGGTGACTCTGGAGTTGTTAGAGTTCATGGTACTAATAAGGCAGTGGCTGCTTCAGTTGACTCTTCTGCTGTTTATTGCTGGGCTCATCCTTTAAGTGGAGGAAAACAAATTGTTTGTGAAAGTTGGAGAAACTTAATTGCTGTTGGAGCAAAACCAATTGCTATAACAAACTGTCTAAACTTTGGTAGCCCAGAAAATGAAGAAAATATGGGTGAGTTTGTTGAGTGTGTTCAGGGATTAGGTGAAGCTAGTTCATATTTAGATTTTCCTGTTGTTTCTGGAAATGTATCTTTTTACAACCAAACAAAAAATATTGGAATTAAACCTACACCTGCAATTGGCGGTGTTGGCTTAATAAAAGATTATAAAAAAATGGTCACTATGAGTTTAAAACAAAGTGATAATATTCTTTTAGTCGTTGGAAAAACTGAAGGAGATTTAAATCAAAGTTTATTTTTAAGGGATATTTTAAATGAAAAAAATGGTCCTCCACCAGAAATCAATTTATTTAATGAAAAAAATAATGGTGAAACAATATTGAAACTTATTGATAAAAAATTAATAAAGTCTTCTCATGATGTCTCTTTGGGTGGCATTATTATTGCTCTCTCCAAAATGTGTATTAAAGGAAAAAAGGGTGCAACACTTAAGAAGCCTAACTATTTAATGAACGAATTTGAATACCTTTTTAGTGAAGACCAAGGAAGATATATAATCGAGATTGAAAAAATTAACTTAAAAAATGTAACTGAAATTCTTGAAAAAAACTCAGTTCATTATGATGAACTTGGAACTGTCAATGAAAATGAGCTAATTATTAATAATAAATCAAAAGTAACAATTGACGAATTAATTAAATCCCATACAAATTGGTTAAATAACTATATGAGTAAATAATGGCAATGGATTTAAAAGAAATTGAAAAGTGTATTAAAGAAGCTTTACCTGACGCTATAATTGAAATTCAAGACTTAGCAGGTGATGGAAACCATTATTCAGCTACCGTTACTTCTTCTAAATTTTCAGGAAAAAGTAAAATTGAACAGCACAAGATTGTATATAATTCATTAAAAGGTAAAATGGGTAATGAGCTACACGCTTTAGCAATTAAAACAAAGGAGTAAAAGAAAATGGAACAAAAAACAAAAGATCTAATTACAAATGAAATTAATGATAATGAAATTTGCCTATTTATGAAAGGTACGCCTGATGCACCACAATGTGGATTTTCCATGGCTATATCTAATATGCTTAAAATTCTAGAAGTTAACTTTAAAGGAATAAATGTATTAGAAAATGAAGAATTAAGACAAGGTATTAAAGAGTTTAGTGATTGGCCAACAATACCTCAGTTATACATAAAAAAAGAATTTGTTGGTGGGTGCGATATTGTAAAAGAAATGTACGAAAATGGTGAGTTAACAAAAAAATTAGAAGAAAAAAATATTAATTTTAAAAAATAAATTTTTATTATCTCGAGTAATACTCAATAACTAAATTTGGTTCCATTACAACTGGGTATGGTACTTCTTCGAATTTAGGAGTTCTAACAAATTTTGCTTTCTTATTTTTTTCATCAACTTGAATGTACTCAGGAACTTCTCTTTCTTTATTTGCAAGAGCTATATCTATAAAAGCTAGTTGTTTAGATTTATCTTTAATTTCAACTGTTGCTTCTTCTTTTAATTGATAGCTAGAAATATTTACTTTTTTTCCATTAACTTTAACGTGTCCATGATTTATTAATTGTCTGGCAGAAAAAATTGTTGTTGATAATTTTGCTCTATAAACAACTGCATCTAATCTTCTTTCCAATAATCCTATTAAATTTTCGGCACTATCACCTTTTTTCATAATAGCTTTTTTATAAATATTTCTAAATTGTCTTTCATTGATATTTCCATAGTAAGATTTTAATTTTTGCTTAGCTTGTAACTGGATTCCATAGTCAGAAGGTTTTGCGCTTCTGGTTTGCCCATGTTGACCTGGGCCATAAGCTCTGGTGTTAAATGGACTTTTAGGTCTACCCCAAAGATTTACTTTTAATCTTCTATCAACCTTATGTTTAGAATTAAGTCTTTTTGTCATTTAATAACAGGCTTTATAAACTTACTCATAATTTTGTCAATCAACCTTTTTTAGCTAAACTTGCAAATACACCTGATAAAATACGTGTTTCTTTTTTAGATAATTCCATTTTGTAAAATATACTTCTTAAATTTTCTAACATTATAGGTTTTTTTTCAGTAGATTTAAAAAAGTTTTTTTCTTCAAGATTTTTTACACAAAGATTCACCATCGATTGAATTTCTTTTTTGCTTGCTAATTTTATTTTATTAGACTTAGTGTACTTTGAAGTTTTTAAATTAAATAAATTAGCTATTACTTGACAAACAATTATTACACTATGAGATAAATTTAAAGATTTAAAGTTAGGATTAGTAGGAATTTGTAAAGTATAATTTGCATAACTAATTTCATTATTAGACAATCCTGAAGATTCTGAACCAAATAGAAAAGCAATTTTTTTGCTAAAATCAATTTTTTTTAAATCATTTAACTTAATATGTTTAATATTTTTATTTCTGAATCTTGAAGTAGTTGCAATTACAAAATCAACCTTTCTTATTGCAGGTTCTAAAGTTTCATAAATTCTACTATTTTTTATTATATCTTTTGCTCCGACAGAAGTTGCTATAATTTTGTCATTAGGAAAAATAGGTTTTGGATTAATAATAGTTAACTTTTTAAAATTAAAATTTTTTAGAGCTCTTGCGCAGGCTCCTATATTTTCAGAAAGCTGTGGTTTGTGAAGAATAAATGAAATATTAGCAATAGACATTAAATGCTTGCCGGAGCATTATCTTTGAATAATTTATAATCTAAACTATCAACAAGGGCCTTAAATGATGCATCAATAATGTTAGTAGATACACCTATAGTAAACCAATTTTTCCCTTTTGAGTCTGTGCTCTCGATTGAAACTCTAGTAACAGCTTCTGTTCCTGTATTTAATATTCTAACTTTATAATCAACTAACTTTAAATCTTTTAAATATTGTGAATATTTAGCAATTTTATCTACATTATTTCTAATCGCATTATCTAGTGCGTGTACTGGACCATTTCCTTCACCTTCACACAAAATTATTTTTTTATCAACTTCCAAGTGAGCTTTTGCAGAAGAAATTATATTTCCTAATTTATCTTTTTTTACACTTACATCATATTCCTTAATCGAAATATATCTTGGTATTTCTCCCATTAATCTTCGAGCCAATAACTCGAATGACGCATCAGCTCCATCATAACTATAACCTATGAATTCTCTATCTTTAACTTCATCAAGAAGTTTTTTTATTTTTGGATCATCTTCTTTAAATTCTACACCAATTGATTTTAGTCTTGATATAATATTTGATTTACCCGATTGATCAGAGACAACAATATTTCTTGTATTTCCTACTAATTTTGGTTCTATATGTTCATAAGTTTTTGGATCTTTTTGAACTGCTGAAACATGTAGACCTCCTTTATGAGAAAATGCAGCTGCCCCTACATAAGGTAAATGCTGGTTTGGTTTTCTATTTAATATTTCGTCTAATAATCTTGATGTTTGAGTTATTTTATTAATATTTTCAGATTTAATATTAGTTAAAAAATTTTTGTTTAAATATTTTTTCAAATGAATTGTAGGTATAATAGACATCAAATTTGCATTTCCACATCTTTCACCGAGTCCATTAATCGTTCCTTGTACTTGTCTAGCACCAGCAGATACTGCGGCAAAAGAATTTGCAACTGCATTACCAGTATCATTATGAGCATGAATTCCAAGATTATTACCTGGAATGTGTTTTGTTATTTCTTTTACAATTTTTTCAACTTCATTTGGTAGAGTTCCTCCATTAGTATCACAAAGAACAATCCATCTTGCACCATTATCATATGCAGATTTAACGCAAGATATTGCGTAATCACTATTATTTTTAAAACCATCGAAAAAATGTTCGGCATCAAACATAAATTCTTTATTTTCTTTGACAAAATGCTTCGTACTCTCAACAATATTTTCTAAATTTTCCTCTTTTGAAATTCCCAAAGCCACATCAACATGAAAATCCCAGGTTTTTCCAACAAGACAAATTGATGGAGCTTTACTATTAAGTAAAGCTGATAAACCAGGATCATTTTTAGCACTTCTTCCAGATTTTTTAGTCATACCAAACGCGGTTAACTTTGAATTAATAAGTTTTATTTTTCTTTGAAAAAATTCTGTATCAGTAGGGTTTGCTCCGGGCCACCCACCTTCAATATAATCAACACCCAATTTATCAAGTGCCTCAGCAATTTTTATTTTATCATCAATTGAAAAATCAACACCTTGAGTTTGAGCTCCATCTCTCAAAGTTGTATCAAATATGTATAGTTTTTCTTTACTCATTTTAATTTCCAAGAAGTCTTATCATCTTTATCTTCGATTAATACTCCTTTATCTAACAACTCATCTCTTATTTTATCTGCAAGTTTATAATTTTTTTTATCTCTTGCTTCATTTCTTTGATTAATTTTTTCCAATATTTCTTGTTCAGATATAACTGATTTACCTATTTTAAATTCTACCCATTTTTTTTCAGTTTCTTCAAGTAATCCAATAAAATTACAAGCTGAAGTGAAAATTTCTTTATCTTTTAAGTCTCCTTTTTGAGATTTTTCAAATAATTTGTGTAAATTGGTAATATAACTCGGGGTATTTAAATCATCATATAATGGATTTAAATATTCTTCAGGTATTAAAACTGGTTTTTTTAATTCAACATAACTTTTATACCATTTGCTTAAAGTATTTTGACATTGATTAATTAAACTATCATTCCAATCTAAAGGTTGTTTGTAGTGGGAACTTATTAAAGCCAATCTTAGCACCTGACCGTTAACTTTATTTTTAAAATCATTTATTTTTAAAATATTTCCCTGAGATTTTGCCATCTTTTCATTAGACATAGTAATAAAGCCATTGTGTATCCAATAATTAGCAAATGTTTCGTTGTCATTTGCACATCTTGATTGAGCAATTTCATTTTCATGATGAGGAAAAATTAAATCTCTACCTCCTCCATGAATATCAAATTTTTCTCCTAAATATTTTTTTGCCATTACTGAACATTCAAGATGCCAGCCTGGCCTCCCATTTCCCCATGGAGATTCCCAGTAAGGTTCTTTATCTTTTGATGGTTTCCATAAAACAAAATCTTCTGGATTTTTTTTATTTTTAGAAACTTCAACTCTTGATCCAGCAATTAATTCTTCTAATTTTTTGTTTGATAATTTTCCATAATCTTTGAATTTTTTTACCTCAAAATATACATGACGATTATTAGAATAAGCATATCCTTTTTTTAGTAGTTGATTAATCATTTCAATCATTGAAGAAATGTTTTTAGTAGCTTTAGGTTCATAGGTTGGTTTCTGGCAATTTAGATAAGAGCAATCTTCATGAAAAGTTTTTGTAACTTTGTTAGTAAGATCTTCTGTAGATATGTTTTTTTCTTTAGATGCCTGGATAATTTTATCGTCTATATCAGTAATATTTCTTACATAAACAACTTTTTTTTCTCCATAATTACATTTTAAAACTCTAAATAAAATATCAAATACAATCAATGGTCTTGCATTGCCAATATGTGGTTCATCATAAGCAGTCGGTCCACAAACATACATGCTGATATTCTTATTATTTATTGGAATAAATTTTTCTTTCTTGTTTCCAAAACTATTAGATAAATAAATTTCTTTATTCATAATAATCATTTTGGAATTTTGCATACAGGAATAGCTTCCATTTTATGCAAATTTAATTTTCTTTTTTCAAGATATTTTGATCTGTGAGGTGATTTTGAATTTGTCATTGCATCTTCAAGTTCTTGATAAGTAAGACCTAATTGTCCAACATCTGTTCTTCCATCATCCCATAAACCATCAGTTGGTTGTGCTTTAATAATTTCATCTAAAATTTTCATTTCTTTGCCAAGTTCCCAAACTTCTGTTTTTGTGCAATCTGCTATCGGTGATATATCTACCCCACCATCTCCATACTTAGTATAAAATCCTACTCCAAAATCTTCTACTTTATTTCCTGTTCCAACAACTATACCATTATTGGCTGCTGCTACCTGATAAAGTGTTGTCATCCTTATTCTTGCTCTAGAGTTAGCCATTCCGTGTTCATTATCAAATTTTGATAATTTAGATTGAAAAGACTTAAAAACTTCATCAAGCTCTATTGTATAAGGTTCTACATTTTTAAATTTTTTTTTTAGCCACTCTTTATGTTTAAGACTTAAATCATGTTGATAAGAAACCTGTTTAATTGGCATAGTTAAAACTACAGTCTTAATACCTGTCAAGGCACACAAAGTACTTGTTACGGATGAATCAATTCCTCCTGATATGCCGATTACTAAGGATTGAGCTTTTTTTGGCATTGAATTTACATAGTTTAAAATCCAATCCTTAATAAAGACAACTTTTTTACTTACTTCCATAATTCAAATATACGTTAAAGGATTTCTTTTATAAACGTTTAAGATACCGCTCTAATTCCACTTCTTGCGTTATTAGAATTTTTTTTAATCTCATCAGAAATTAAAAATGCAAGTTCCAAAGCTTGGTTAGCATTTAACCTTGGATCACAATGAGTACGGTATCTACTAGATAAATCTTGATCCGAAATTTTTTGAGTCCCACCTGTACATTCTGTAACATTTTGTCCTGTCATCTCAATGTGTAAGCCTCCAGCAAACGACCCCTCACTCTGATGAATGCCAAAAACATTTTTAACTTCATTTAAAATACTGTCAAAAGGTCTTGTTTTAAATCCTGTGACAGATTTAATTGTATTTCCATGCATGGGGTCACACGACCAAATAACATTTAGACCTTCTTTTTTTATGCCTCTTATTAATTTTGGTAAAAATTTATCTACATTATTATGACCAAATCTTGAAATTAATGTAATTTTACCTTTTTCATTTTTCGGATTAATTACATTGATAATTTTTGCTATTTCATCAGGCTTTGATGTTGGTCCACATTTAATTCCAATTGGATTTTCAATGCCTCTACAAAATTCAACATGACCTCCATCTAATTGTCTTGTTCTATCTCCAATCCATACAAAATGTGCAGAAGTATCATGACATTCGCCAGTTGTTGAATCTACTCTTGTCATACTTTCTTCAAAAGGTAACAGTAATGCTTCATGTGAAGTCCAAAAATTTACTGTTTTTAATCTTCTGTTAAAATCAGAATTGATTCCACATGCGTCCATAAATGCTAATGAATCCGCAATTTTATCTTCTAATTCTTTAAATTTTTTATTTTGTGGACTTTTTTTAATATATCCCAAATTCCATAAATGAACATTTTTCAAATCAGCAAAACCACCATGAGAAAAAGCTCTTAATAGATTTAATGTGGATGCTGCTTGCGAATATGCTTTAAACAATCTTTTAGGATCAGGCTTTCTTGCTTTCTCACTAAATTCTATCCCATTGATGTTGTCGCCTAGGTAACTTGGTAATTCTTTTTCTCCTTGCTTTTCAGTTGGAGATGTTCTGGGTTTAGAAAATTGACCTGCTATTCTTCCAATTTTAACTACAGGCAAAGAAGCTGAATATGTCAAAACTAAAGACATTTGCAAAATTACTTTAAATGTATCTCTTATGTTATCAGGATTAAATTCTGCAAAACTTTCTGCACAATCACCAGATTGTAATAAGAAAGCTTTTCCATCTACAACATTTGCAAGTTGTTCTTTTAAGTGTCTTGTTTCACCAGCAAAAACTAATGGAGGAAAATTTTTTATTTTATTTAGAACCATATTTAGTTCTTTTTCATCCTCATATTTAGGAATGTGTTTTACTGGATAATTTCTCCAACTATTTGTTTTCCATTTTTTCATATTCAACCTTAGGGTGTTCTAGCAGAGTTTATCGATTATTCAACAGTTACAGATTTTGCTAAATTTCTAGGCTTATCTATATCATAGCCTTTTTTTAAGGCTGAATAGTAAGCTAATTTTTGCAATGGAATTGTTAACAAGAAAGGCATCAAATCATAACTAGTATTTTCAACTTCAATTTTTTCCCAAATATTTTCTGAAACGACTTCTTCTTTACTTTTGTTTGTAATTAGTAAAACTTTAGCACCTCTGGCAATAACTTCCTGCATGTTTGAAATAGTTTTTTTATAATAATCATCTCTTGGCGCTAATACAACAACTGGCATACCATCTTCAATAAGTGCTAATGGTCCATGTTTCATTTCTCCTGCAGGATATCCTTCTGCATGAATATAAGAAAGTTCTTTTAATTTTAAAGCTCCTTCTAAAGCTATAGAATAAGACAATCCTCTTCCTAAAAACATTGATCCTTTTGCTTCTGTAAATGTTCCAGAAATAGACTGGATTTTATTTTCTGTTAAAATTGTCTTTTCAACTAATTTTGGCAATTCTTTTAAAGACTTAATTTTTTCAATATATAAGTTTTTATTTATATCTTTTTTTAAATAGGATATTTTTAATATTAATATATATAAAACAAGCATTTGACCAAGAAAAGCTTTGGTTGAAGCAACACCGATTTCGGGACCACAATGAATCGGTAAAACAAAATTAGAGTCTCTAGCTATTGAACTTTCTATAACATTAACAATGCTAGCAGTTTTCATGTTATTTTTATTACATAGGTCTAATGCTGCATAGGTATCAGCTGTTTCACCAGATTGTGATACAAAAATATATAGATTGTCTTTTTTAAACCTGTTTTTTCGATATCTAAATTCAGAAGCAATATCAATAGAAACGTCTAATGAAGTTAATTCTTCAATCCAATGCTTTGCCACTAAACAAGAATGATAAGCAGTTCCACAACCTATTAAGATTACAGAAGAAATATCATTCATTTTCCATGGGAAGTTATAAAAATTTATATCGTTATTAATATTATCAATATATTCTCTTATACAGTTTTGTATTGTAATTGGCTGTTCATCAATTTCTTTTGCCATAAAATGTTTATAATCACCTTTGTCATAATTTTGCTCATTTGAAGATAATTTTAAAATTTTTTTATTTAATTTAATTCCATTAACATCAAAAAATTCGATTTGGTTTCTTTTAACAATACAAAATTCTCCATCATTTAAATAAGATATTTTATTTGTCATTGATTTTAATGAGTAAGAATCGGATCCTAAATAATTTTCATTTGGTCCATAACCAACGGCCAACGGAGAACCTCTTCTAGCACCTACAATTAAATCTGGTTGATCATTAAAAATTATCGCTAAGGCAAAACTTCCTTCTAACTGATTTAACATTTTTAAAATTGAATTTTTAAAATCGTTTTTTTCTTTTTGTAATTCAGTTATTAAATGAACTATCACTTCTGTGTCAGTTTGTGATTTAAATTTATGTCCCTTTGAAACTAAATATTTTTTTAAGGTTGTTGAATTTTCTATAATACCGTTATGAACAACAGATACTGATTCTGAAGAATGTGGGTGAGCATTTATAGTGTTTGGAATACCATGGGTTGCCCATCTGACGTGACCTATTCCAACATGGCCAATCATATTTTTAATATTAGTATTTTTTTCTAGGTTTTCTACTCTTCCTTCAGATTTAACTTCATTAATAAAACCGTCAGATAAAGTTGCTATTCCAGCAGAGTCATAACCTCTATATTCTAATTTTTTTAAAGAATTAATGATCGCTGAAGAAACTGGTTTATTGCTTGTTATTCCAATTATTCCACACATTATTTTTTTCTATTATAATTTTTTACTTCAGCCTGAGTAGATCTTGTTAACGCTAAAGATTTTCTACTAACATTTTTTGTTATTACTGAACCTGCACCAATAATACTATTTTCATTTAATGTAACAGGAGCTACTAATGAAGAATTAGATCCTACAAAGACATTATCTTTTATATTTGTTTTATTTTTTTTAATTCCATCATAATTACACGTGATTGTTCCAGCGCCTATATTAACTTTTTTTCCTAAATGTGAATCACCTAAGTAAGATAAGTGATTTACTTTTGACCCTTTTCCAATTGTACTTTTTTTTACTTCTACAAAATTTCCAACTCTTGAGCCTAATTTTAAAACTGTTCCCGGTCGCAATCTAGCGTATGGACCTACTCTAACATTATTTTCTATTTTAGTATCTTCTAAATGAGAAAATGAATGGATTATTACATTATTATAAATTTTTACTTTTTTTCCAATTACTACATATGGTTCAATAGAGACATTTTTTCCAATCACTGTATCTTTAGAAAAAAATACTGTTTCAGGAGCAATCATTTTTACTCCTTTTTTGATAAATTTTTTTCTTAAATTTTCTTGTATATTTATTTGTTTCATCTATTAAAATTACTTATAGTTTAGTAAACATGTACTTTAACTCACAAAATATTTCTTAAAAAAACTTTTAAAATGACTCAAAAATTAACGATATTGTTTGATCTTGATGGAACTTTGGCAGATACAGCGCCTGATCTTATGATGGCACACAATTATGTAATGAAAAAATTTGGCTACAATACAAAAAGTATTGATGAAATCAAAGAATATGTTGGCAAGGGTGCTGCTGTAATGATTGGAAGATCAGTTTGGGGTGAAGCAAGAAAAGAATTATCTAAAATCACAGATAAAAAAATAAAAGATGAAATGGTAAAGGAGTTTCTTCTTTTTTATAAAAAAAATATTGTTGTAAAAAGTAAACTTATAAATGGGGTTTATGAATTTTTAAAATGGGCAAAATCAAATAATATTTCTATGGGCGTTTGTACAAATAAACAAGAACATTTAGCTGTCGATTTTTTAAAGAAAATAAAAATTTATGATTTTTTTGAATATGTCGCAGGAAGAAATACATTTGATTATTGTAAACCAGATCCAAGACATTTAATCAGTACAATAGAAATAATGAATGGTGATATAAAAAAAAGTTTGATGATTGGAGATAGTGAAAATGATGCTGACGCAGCAAAATCTGCTGGTATTCCAATGATTCTTTTGGAAGACGGTTATACTGAAAAAAAAATTGATCAAATTCACCACAATCATTTAATAAAAGACTTTGTAGGTGTAGAAAAAATAATTTCTTCATATTTAAATGATTGATCTTAATCTTTTTATTGCTTTAGTAAGTTTTTATTTCGTTATGTATGTAACGCCAGGACCAAATAATGCAATGGTTCTTACTTCAGGTTTAAAGTTTGGTTTTTTAAAAACAATTCCTCATATGTCGGGAATTACAATTGGTCATATTTTACAATTAATTCTAGTTTGCTTTGGTTTGGGTAAAATATTTCAAATATTTCCTGAAATTCAAAATGTACTTAAAATAATATGTTCAATATATTTGTTATATCTTGGATACAAAATAATTGGTTCTTTTAGTAAAATTAAAGAAGATGATTCAAGGCCATTAAAATTTCATGAAGCAGCGTTATTTCAAATTGTAAATCCAAAAGCTTGGACAATTTCTAGCATGGCCGCCTCAAGTTTTTTATCAAAAGATGAAAATTTAATTTTTTCAATATTTTTTATAGCTTTTGTTGCACTAATTATATGCCCTTTATCCATATCTCCTTGGGCAGCATTTGGGTCTGCAATTAGAAATCTGGTTAAGAATAATAAAATAAAAGCTTTTATTGAGTATTTTTTAGCATTTTTGCTTTTAGTCACTGCCATTTTGATTGTAATACAAAAATAAATTATTATTACTATAAGCAAAAATTTAAGGAGATATTTTGATTGTACACAAAGTAAGAGTTTATCCTTCTAAAATAAAATTAGATAAAAAAAAACAACTCGCATGGAAAATTGCTGAAATTGCGAGTGATAATGCGAAATTAAATAATCATTCGATAGAAATGGCAATTAACAGGATCATAGATAATGCCTCTGTTGCAATAGCTTCGTTAAATAGAAAACCAGTCATATCTTCTAGGGAAATGGCATTAAAACACCCAAGAAAAAATGGAGCTACTTTATTTGGTGTTAACTCAAAATTAAAATTTGATTGTGAATGGGCAGCTTGGTCAAATGGTACAGCTGTAAGAGAGCTTGATTTTCATGACACTTTTTTAGCAGCAGATTATAGTCATCCTGGTGATAATATTCCTCCATTATTAGCTGTAGCAGAACAAAAAAAAAGAAGTGGTTTAGACTTATTAAGAGGCATAATTACAGCATATGAAGTTCAAGTAAACTTAGTTAAAGGCATTTGTTTGCATAAACATAAAGTAGATCATATTGCACATTTAGGCCCCAGCGTTGCAGCTGGAATTGGTTCAATGTTAAAATTAAATTCAGAAACAATATACCAGTCTATACAGCAAGCATTACATACAACAATTTCAACTAGACAATCACGAAAAGGTGAAATTTCAAGTTGGAAAGCATTTGCACCTGCACATGCAGGAAAATTATCTATAGAGGCAGTTGACCGAACAATGAGGGGAGAAGGTGCACCAAGTCCTATTTATGAAGGTGAAGATAGTGTAATTGCAAGAATACTTGATGGCAAAAAGGCATTATATAAAATTCCTCTACCCAAAAAAAAAGAAGAAAAAAAAGCAATTTTAGAAACCTATACAAAAGAATATTCAGCTGAGTATCAAGCTCAAGCCTTGATTGATATTGCAATAAAATTAAATAAAAAAATTGAAAATTTAAATCAAATTAAAAAAATAGATATTTATACAAGCCATCATACACACAACGTAATTGGAACAGGAGCAAATGATCCTCAAAAAATGGATTCTAATGCCAGTAGAGAAACTTTAGACCACTCAATAATGTACATTTTTGCAGTTGCTCTTGAAGATGGAGATTGGCATCACATAAAATCTTACACTAAACAAAGAGCAAAAAAGAAAAGTACAATTAAAATCTGGCATTCTATTAAAACGTATGAAGATAAAAAATGGACCAAAAAATATCATGATCCAAATCCAAAAAAGAAATGTTTTGGAGCAAAGGTCATAGTATATTTAAAAAATGGAAAAAAAATTGTAGAAAGTTTAAATAGAGCTGACGCTCATCCTTATGGTTTAAGACCTTTTAAAAGAAATAATTATATAAATAAATTTTTAAAGCTTACTAAAAACTTAATATCAAAAAAAGAAAGTGATAGATTTTTAAACAATATTAAAAAATTAAAAAAACTAAAAGCTGGCCAATTATACCTGCTAAATATAGAAGTAAAAAAATCAAATTTAAAAAGAAATAGAAATATGGGGATATTTTAATGCATTTTGTAAAAAAAAAACCAAAAGAAAAAAGATTAGACTTTGTAAAAAAACTAAGAAAAAATAAAATATTAAGAGTTCCAGGTGCATACAACCCATTAACAGCTAAGCTTATTGAAGAAATAGGTTATGATGCTGTTTATGTTTCAGGTGGAGTTACATCTAATGATCTAGGTTATCCTGATATTGGTTTAACAACTCTTAATGATGTAAGTAACAGATCAAAACAAATAGCTAGGGTCACAAATCTACCTACTATTGTAGATATAGATACTGGATTTAATTCTTGTAAAAAAACAATAAAAACGTTTGAAAAAGTTGGTGTAACTGCAGTTCATATAGAAGATCAAATAAGTCAAAAAAGATGCGGTCATTTAGAAAATAAAGAATTAATCAGCTTAAAAAAAATGGTAAAAAAAATAAAAGAATGCATCAAAGCAAGAAAAGATAAAAATTTTAAAATTATAGCTAGATCAGATGCAAGAAATGTTGAAGGATTAGAAAAAATGATTGAAAGATGTAAATCTTATATAGACGCAGGAGCTGAAATTATTTTTCCAGAAGCTTTGAAAGATGAAAAAGAATTCGAAATTGTTAGAAAAAAACTTAAATCTTATTTATTAGCCAATATGACAGAATTTGGTAAATCAAAACTTCTTAGCTTTAAAAAGTTAGAAAATCTTGGTTATAATATAGTAATATACCCAGTAACAACTCAAAGATTAGCAATGAAAAATGTTGAAGATGGTTTGCGTGCTATATTTCGGGATGGACATCAAAATAACATTATTGATAAAATGCAAACAAGAAAAAGATTGTATGATTTAGTTGATTATGAAAAATACAACGCTTTGGATAAAAAAATATACAATTTTAGTACTGATGGACACGAATAATGACTGAAGAAATAAAAAAAGGACTTTTAGGAATTGTTGTTGACGAAACAACAATATCTCAAGTAATGCCTGACATTAATTCTCTCACTTACAGAGGTTATACAGTACAAGAACTTTGTGACAAATGTAGCTTTGAGGAAGTGGCATATTTAGTTATAAACGGAAAACTTCCTAACAAAAAACAATTAAAAAAATTTATTAAAGAAGAAAGATCAAATAGAAAACTTTCTAATCAAATATTAAAAGATATTCAAAAAATGCCAAAAAAAGCACATCCGATGGATGTTGTAAGAACTGCGGTGAGTTTAATGGCCTTAGAGGACAAAGATACAAAAGACAACTCTCCTGAAGCTAATATGAGAAAGGCTATGAGAATATTTTCAAAAACACCTGCTGCAGTAGCTGCTTTCTTTAGAGTAAGAAAGGGCAAAAAGATATTAGCTCCTAAGAAAAACTTATCCTTTTCAGAAAATTTTTTTCATATGTGTTTTGGGAAAGTACCAAATAAAGAAATAGTAAAAGCATTTGATGTTTCTTTGATTTTGTATGCTGAACATAGTTTTAATGTTTCAACATTCACTGCAAGAACAATCACAAGTAGCTTATCAGACATTCATGGGGCAATAACAGGTGCAATAGCTAGTTTAAAAGGACCATTGCATGGTGGAGCTAATGAAGAAGTTATGCGTATGATGAGTAAAATTAAAAAGCCTGAAAACGCTCTAAAATGGATCAATAATGCTCTTAATAAGAAAGATGTAGTAATGGGCTTTGGTCACAGAGTTTATAAAAAAGGAGACTCAAGAGTGCCAACTATGGAAAAGTATTTTAAAAAAGTTTCTAAAATAAAAAGCGATAAAAAATTTCATAAAATTTATGACATAGTTAAAAATGTAATGATTGAACGAAAGGGAATTCATCCAAATGTTGACTATCCAACAGGTCCAACTTATCATTTAATGGGATTTGATACTGATTTTTTTACACCAATCTTTGTTATTTCAAGAATTACTGGGTGGTCAGCCCACATTATGGAGCAACATACTGCTAATAAATTAATTAGACCTCTTTCTAAATACAGCGGTGAAAAACATCGAAGAGTGATGCTTTTAAATCAAAGATAATTTAAATTTTTTGAAAATTTAACTAAAAGCTTCCGCCCAAGTACCTTGAGTAGATGCTTTAGAATATTCTGTTGCTCTTCCTTCAAAGAAATTCATATGCTCAACAGCATTCAACATTGTATCGAGCCAAGTTAAAGGGTTTTTTTCAACTTTGTAAATCGGTTCCAATCCTAATTGAATTAATCTTCTATTGCCTATCCATCGTATATAATCTTTTATTTCTTGTGCAGTTAAACCTTCTATTGGCCCCATACTAAATGCTAAATTTATAAAAGCATCTTCGTGATTTATAATGGTTCTGCAAGCTTCATAAATTTCTTTTTTTAATTGTGGTGTCCATATTTCTGGTTGTTCTTTTATGAAACTGTTAAAAAGTTTAATCATTGAATTACAATGCAATGTTTCATCTCTAACAGACCATGTTACTATTTGGCCCATACCTTTCATTTTATTTTGTCTTGGAAAATTTAATAAAATTGCAAAACTTGCAAACAACTGAAGTCCTTCTGTGAATGCGCTAAAAACAGCTATAGTTTTTGCAATATCGTGATGGGATTTTACGTCAAAGCCTTGCATGTAATCATACTTGTCTTTCATTTCTTTATATTTTAGGAAAGCAGAATATTCTGTCTCCGGCATACCAATGGTATCTAATAAGTGTGAGTATGCTGCTATATGAACTGTTTCCATTGAAGCAAAAGCTGACATCATCATTAATACTTCGGTTGGTTTAAAAACATTCATATAGTGTCTGATATAGCAATTACTTACTTCAACGTCAGCTTGCGTAAAAAATCTAAAAATTTGTGTTAATAGATTTTTTTCTTCTGGTTTAAGATTTTTTTGCCAATCTCTTACATCGTCTCCTAAAGGAACTTCTTCTGGCAACCAATGAATTCTTTGCTGTGTTAACCATGCATCGTAACACCATGGATATCTAAAAGGTTTATAAACAGGATTTTCAACTAATAAGCCCATCTTTTTAGGTTTGTTTTTAATTATCTCAACTTTTTTTAAATTTTCTACTGACATGATAAACACTCTTCGTACTCTTGTTCTTCACTTTCTTTTTTTTTATAAACATTCATTTCTATATCTGTAGATGAGCCACTATTTATATTTTCAGCCCTTTGGATAGATTTAGATCTACAATAATAAAGGCTTTTAAGTCCTTTTTTCCATGCCTGAAAATGAATATTATGAAGTTCTTTTTTATGAACATCAGCTGGTAAAAATATATTTATAGATTGGGCTTGAGATATATGAGCTGTTCTGTCAGCGCCTAGTTCTACAATCCATTTTTGGTCAAGCTCAAAGGCTGTTTTAAATACATCTTTTTCCTCTTGTGATAAAAAATCCAAATGCATTACTGAGCCTTGATTTGTTGTAATACTAGACCAAATTTCATCATTATTTTTATTATATTTTTCTAAAATTTTTTCTAAATATTTGTTTTTAACATTAAACGATCCAGATAGAGTTTTGTGAGTATAACTATTGGCTGCTATGGGCTCAACACCTGGTGAAGTTCCACCACAAATTATTGATATTGAGGCAGTTGGAGCAATAGCTGTTTTATTAGAAAATCTTTCATTAATTCCATATTCTGCAGCATCTGGGCATGATCCTCTTTCTTCAGCAAGCTCTTTCGAAGATTCATCAACTTTTTTTTGAATATGTTTAAATATTTTTTTATTCCACACTTTGCTCATAGCAGATTCTAAAGGAATGTTTTTTTTCTGAAAAAATGAATGTAATCCCATTACGCCTAAACCAACACTTCTTTCTCTCATAGCAGAATAAGTAGCATCGTTAAATTGTTCTGGGGCATTCTCTATAAAATCATCTAAAACATTATCTAAAAATCTCATTATATCGCTAACAAAATTTTCATCGTCTTTCCATTCATCATATTTTTCAATATTTAATGAAGATAAACAACATACTGCTGTACGATCTTTGCCATCTTTATCTATTCCTGTTGGGAGTGTTATTTCACTACAAAGGTTTGAAGTTTTGACATCTAAACCTGCTAATTTATGATGTTGTGGTATTAACCTGTTAACAGTATCAATAAAAATTATATAAGGCTCACCAGTTTCTATTCTTGCGGTTAATAATCTAATCCAAAGATTTCTTGCAGATATGGTTGATTGAACTATTCCATCTTTTGGACTTTTAAGAGCCCATTGATCATCCGTTTCTACTGCTCTCATGAATGCATCTGATACCAACACGCCATGGTGTAAATTTAAAGCTTTTCTATTTGGATCTCCTCCAGTAGGTCTTCTCATTTCAATAAATTCTTCTATTTCAGGGTGATCAATAGGAAGATAACAGGCCGCTGATCCTCTTCTTAATGAACCTTGACTTATTGCCATTGTCAAAGAATCCATAACCTTAATAAAAGGAATAATTCCAGAAGTTTTTCCTACTCTCCCAATTTTTTCTCCAATTGATCTTAAATTTCCCCAGTAACTTCCAATTCCCCCTCCTCTAGCAGCAAGCCAAACATTTTCACTCCATAAATCTAAAATTCCATCTAAACTATCTCCAGCTTCATTTAAAAAACAAGAAATTGGTAATCCTCTTTTTGTTCCTCCATTTGACAAAACTGGTGTTGCAGGCATAAACCAAAGATTGCTTATATAATTATAAATCCGTTGTGCATGTAAATTATTGTCTGCGTAGTAGCTTGATACTCTCGCAAATAAATCTTGGTATGATTCATTAGCTCCTAAATATCTATCGCTTAAAGTCGCTTTTCCAAAATCAGTTAAATTAGAATCTCTTGTTCTGTCAATCTTGATTGTTATTCCCTTTGAATTTTGAAATAATTCTGTCTGATCACTTAATGAAAATAAATCTGGTCTTTTTTCTTTTGTAACTTCAACACTATTTGAGTCATATTCAGAGACAGCTTTCCTGATTGCCTGAGATAAAATTTTGTTCATTATTTAGTGTTATTTTACTTACTTAAAACAAAACAACTATATGTTGTATGTAACTAGCATTGATATACTATATAAAATATAAATCAATAGAACATTTATAGAACATAAATAAATATTTATCAACTAAAAAAATAAAATAAATGTAAGAAATAATGAGTATGACAGAAGAAATAAAAATAGATCCTTATGGATTTAGAGAATACGACGCCAGATGGTTGTATGAAAAAGATATAAATTTATCAGGAATAAAAAACCTTGGAAAAGGACTTGGTACACAAGTCATAAAACATACAAAAAAAAATAATCCAAGAATTGCAGTTGGACACGATTACAGATCTTATAGTGAAAAAATTAAAGGTGCTTTAAAAGAAGGACTAATTTCTACTGGATGTTATGTCGAAGATATAGGTTTATCACTTTCTCCTACAGTTTATTTTGCTCAATTTAATTTAAACACTGATGCAATTGCAATGGTTACAGCTAGTCATAATGAAAATGGTTGGACCGGTGTAAAAATGGGAATTCAAAAAGGTTTAACTCACGCTCCCGAAGAAATGAATGAATTAAAAGATATTACTTTAAATAAAAAATTTAAAGAAGGTAAAGGTAGTGAAAAAAAAATAGATGAGTTTCAAAAAATTTATAAGAACGATCTAATTGAAAAAAATAAAATAAATAAAAAAATTAAAGCAGTTGTTGCTTGTGGTAATGGAACAGCTGGAATATTTGCACCAGATATTTTAAGAGGTATTGGTTGTGATGTAATAGAACTTGATTGTAACTTAGATTGGACTTTTCCTAAATATAATCCAAACCCGGAAGATTTGGAAATGCTTGATGCAATATCAAAAGCTGTTAAAGAAAACAAGGCTGATATTGGTTTTGGTTTTGATGGAGATGGAGATCGTGTGGGTATAATTGATAACAAAGGAAATGAAATCTTTTCAGATAAGATAGGTTTATTAATAGCACGAAACCTTTCTACAAAACACAAAGGATCTAAATTTATTGTAGACGTAAAATCAACTGGCCTCTACTCAAAAGATAAAATACTTTTAGAAAATAAATGTGAAACTATTTATTGGAAAACAGGTCATTCACATATTAAAAGAAAAGTTAATGTAGAAAAAGCTTTAGCGGGATTTGAAAAAAGTGGCCACTTCTTTTTTAACCAACCAATAGGATATGGTTATGATGATGGAATTAACTCTGCTATCCAAATTTGTCACTTATTAGAAAATCAAAATAAAATGATGAGTGAAATAATAAATGAATTGCCAAATACTTATCAAACACCAACAATGGCTCCTTTTTGCAAAGATGAAGAAAAATATGAAGTTGTTGAAGAATTAGTAAAACAAATTGAAAATTTTAAAAAAAACAAAAAACAAATTGATAATCAGGTAATAACAAATATACTTACTGTAAATGGCGTAAGATTTTCTTTTGAAGATGGTTCTTGGGGATTAATTAGAGCATCATCTAACAAACCATCTTTGGTTGTCGTAACTGAAAGCCCTACCTCTGACGATAGAAAGAAAAAAATATTTAATTTTATAGATAGTTTGCTTAAAAAAACTGGAAAAATTGGTGAATATGATCAGAAAATTTAAAAAGAAAAATATTCGTAAAATAATTTACAAGATATAATTAAAAGATAAACACCAAATAACTTTCCAATTAGTCTTTTATCAAATTTATGAACTGTTTTAGCTCCAATCTTAGCCATAAACATTGTAATTGGTACAAAAATTAAAAATGTTGGTATATTTATAAATCCTAAACTAAAAGGAACGTTGATATTAAGATAACTTCCTGAGCTTGCAAAGCCTATTGCCCCGATTAAAGCAATTATAAACCCAACTGCTGCTGAACAACCAATAGCAACTTTAATTGGATATCCAAACATTTTTAACACTGGTGTATTAATTACACCTCCTGCAATACCCATAGGAGCTGATAAAAAGCCTGATAAAAAACCACAAATAACTCTATAAATTAAATTTATTTTCCTAGGTTTAGGATCAATTTCTTCTTTGGTTGTCAAAAAATAGATAGAAAAAAGCATCGTCATAATTGAAAAAAATAAAACTAAACTGGAAGTATTTAAACTAACAGCAAATACAGTTCCAAACACAACTCCAATTGCAACAAATACACCAAAAGTTTTAACAATATTAAAATCAACAGCTTTAAATTTCATGTGTGTCATTGTTGATATTATCGATGTAGGAATTATAATTGAAAAAGAAGTTCCTAATGCTAGATGCATAACAAAAGTTTGTTCTATGCCAGCAAAGCTAAATAAGTAAAAAAGAATAGGAACCATTATTAAACCGCCACCTATTCCAAAAAAACCAGCCATAAATCCAGTAACGACCGCTGATGCAGTCATTACAGTAAAAATAAATATTATTTGATTTTGATCTAGGTTTTCTAACAATTTATCTACCTAAAGAAGTAGCATTACCATTATTTTTAATGTGATCCATAATGTGATTTACTTTCTGCAAATCTGCTTCTCTTATACACATATTTTTACTTAAATATCTTTTCCAATCAGCTGAACCTTTTTGACCATGAAACAATCCGATTGTATGTCTCATTATTTGGTTTAACCTGGTACCTTTGCTGGTCTCTTCTTTTATGTAAGGAAACATTCTCTCTATAACTTCGGTTCTTGATGGTATATTATAGTTGTTAAAAATTTCTTTTTCAATTTCTGCTAAAAAATATGGAGAATGATAAGCAGCACGACCAATCATAACACCATCTACTTTTGTTAAATGATTTTGAATTTGACTTATAGAGTCTATTCCGCCATTTAAAACAATAACATCATTAGAAAAATCTTTTTTTAGTTTATAAACAATATCATATTTTAATGGAGGTATGTTCAAATTTTGTTTAGGAGTAAATTTTCCTAACATTGCTTTTCTTGCATGAATAATAAATGTTTTAACTCCAGTTTTTTTTAATATTTTAATAAAATTTTTTAATGATTCATAATCTTCAACGTCATCATAGCCAATTCTGGTTTTTATTGTAACTGGTATATTGCAAGAGTTCATCATTTCTGTTAAACAATCGGCAACTAAGTTTGGTTCTTTCATTAAGCACGCACCAAATTTATTTTTTTGAACTTTTCTACTGGGACAACCTAAATTTAAATTTATTTCATCATAGCCAAAGTCTTCTCCTGTTTTTGCTGCTTCTGCTAAAAGCTTTATTGAAGAACCTCCAACTTGTAGAGCTAATGGTTTTTCATTTAAATTAAATGCTAGTAATTTTTTTTTATCCCCTCTACTGATTGCTTCAGAAACAATCATTTCGGTATACAGCAAAACATTTTTACTTATTAATCTTAAAAAAAAGCGTTCATGACGGTCAGTACAATCCATCATTGGTGCAACACAAACTTTCCTGTTCATTATATGATTTTATAATATATTTTTAGGTATTTGTAGTCTCTGTATCCTCAGGATTTCCTTCATCCTCTTTAGTTTCATTTTCTGACAATTCGTCTAAAGAAACGTCTACTTCTGATGATTCTTCATTAGATGTATCAATGTCTGTTTTTGTTGAACCTTTTAATTGATCAATATCTTCTTTAGAAACTTGTAATTTTTCTGGAATCTTTCTAGCTCTTTTTGATGGCAATATCGGTGTCCCACTTTTTGAAATTTCACCTTTATAAATATTTTCAAAATCATCACCTATGTCTTTATCGTTTTCAGAGCGATCGTCAATCTGTTCTACATGCTTCCTTAACTTGTAAACTGCACTTTTGGTTAAATCTGAAACTTTAATGTTTTCTTCAGCAATTTCTCTTAGTGCAATGACTGTGTTTTTATCGTTATCTCTATCTAGCGTAGGTTCAAGACCAGAATTTAATTGAGCTGTTCTTTCTTTTGCAACTAAAACTAATTGATAAGGACTTTCTACTTTATCTATACAGTCTTCTACTGTTACTCTTGCCATGCCGGTTGTTTATACTTGGAAAAGTATAAAATCAAGTAATTTCTATATTTTTATAGGGTTTAAGTTTTTTCTTATAAAAAACAAAGAAATTATTGAAATAGAAATATAAGCTGCTGAAACTAAAGAGATTTGTTCTATAGAAAAACCTGTATCAATTAAAATTCCAAATATAGCTGTCCCTAAAGCAGTAGCAAAAACCATTAAAGCTGTAGTAAGTGCCTTAATAGATCCTATATATTTTACTCCATATATTTCAGCCCAAGTCGAGGATCCAAGAACGTTACAAAGTCCATTAGTAATACCAACTAATCCAAAAAATACAAATGAGGAAAATGGTTGGTCAAAATAAAACAATACCATTGCGGCAAAAAACAAAGGAATATTCATGTAAATTAAAATTTTTCTACTAGTAAATTTATCAATTAAAAATCCTGATAAAATTAATGTAACAACTGAAAGTATGGAGTAAGACATAAAAGATTGTGCTATCACATAAGGTCCCCAGTTTTTTGAAGAAAGTATAAATGATTGGTAAACAAAGGTTCCTGTTGCAATAGAAGGCATTGCCAGCATATTGGCACAAATAATATAAAATCTATAATCTTTTATAACTTCGATTCTTTTCCATTGTTTAAAATTATCATCACTAATAGTTTTATTTTTTGTTTTTTCTCTTGAATCAAAATTAAGACTTTTTACTAAAATAAAAGAAGTTATAGGTAAAAAAACTAAAACAATAATTGAAATTATAATCCAAATATTTTTCCAATCTGTAATAGATAAAAGGTAAATCATTAGTACTGGTAAAATAAATTCTGCTGCTGATAATCCAAACCATCCAGTGCTTAAAGCCTTTCCTCTTGATTCTGTAAAATATCTAGAAATTGTTGTGGTTGCCGTATGAGACATCATCCCTTGACCTGAAAATCTCATTAAAAAAATTGCTATAAATAAAATTGATATTGATGAAATCTTAGAAAAAAAGAAACAAGAAAATCCAAGTAATAGAATAACAAAAAGGGCAAATTTAGAAATATCTATATCATCAATTTTTTTTCCTACCCAAATTAATAAAAAACCGCTTGCTAAGGTGGCTGAAGCATAAATTGAGCCAAATTGTCCATGAGTAATGGATAGTTCGTTTCTTATACTTGGGTTAAAAATTCCTAAAAAAAAACTCTGTCCAAAACTTGAAAAAAATGTAAAAATAAAACCAAATATAATTACTTTTAAACTTAAACTTTTAAACATTTTTTTTT
This sequence comes from uncultured Pelagibacteraceae bacterium, assembly GCA_902597425.1. Taxonomy (GTDB): domain Bacteria; phylum Pseudomonadota; class Alphaproteobacteria; order Pelagibacterales; family Pelagibacteraceae; genus Pelagibacter. Next base: position 37,075 of record CACJXT010000005.1, read on the forward strand.
ATGACTTGTAAAGTTGCTTTCATTGGTCTTGGTGTAATGGGATACCCAATGGCTGGATATATATCAAAAGCCAGACATAATGTAACTGTATTTAATCGTACAACTTCAAAAGCAGACAAATGGCTTAAAGAATATAAAGGTTCTAAAGCTGACACGCCAGCAAAAGCAGCTGAAGGAGCAGATTTTGTTTTTACATGCGTTGGAAATGACAATGATTTGTCAGAAGTAACAATTGGTAAAGACGGCATTTATAATACTATAAAAAAAGGGGCTGTTCATATTGATAACACTACAGCTTCAGCAGAAATTGCAATAAAATTATACAAATCTTCTAAAGCTCATGGTTGGGGATTTTTGGATGCACCAGTATCTGGTGGTCAAGCAGGAGCAGAAAATGGTGCCTTAACTGTAATGATTGGTGGAGACCAAGAAGATTTTGAAAAGGCAAAAGATGTAATTGATTGTTACAGCAAAAAAGTGAAGTTACTCGGTAAGGCTGGTAATGGTCAGTTAGCTAAAATGGTTAATCAAATTTGTATAGCTGGACTTGTTCAGGGATTATCTGAAGGTATTAATTTTGGAATTAATTCAGGTTTAAACATGGAAGAAGTGATTGAAGTAATCTCTAAAGGTGCTGCTCAATCCTGGCAAATGGATAATAGATATAAAACAATGATTGATGACAAGTTTGAATTTGGTTTTGCAGTAGATTGGATGAGAAAAGACTTAAAAATTGCATTAGAGGAAGCAAAAAAAAATAATTCATTACTTCCTGTTACAGAAATTGTTGATCAATATTATGGTGATGTACAAAAATTAGGTGGTAATAGATGGGATACATCAAGTTTGATTAGAAGGCTAAGAAAGTAAAATAGTATGCAACCAGCATACTATGAGGATTTTAAAGAAATTAAAAAAAAAATTTGGTCAATGCTTGATGATGCAGTGTCCAATAGAAGTTCTTCATTTAGAATTCCTGTTTTTGTTTGTGGAGATCAAAAAGATTTTGATGGAAGAATTGTAGTTCTTAGAAAATCTGACCAATTAAATAATCTTCTTCAATTTCATAGTGATATTAGATCAGATAAAATACCTAAATTAAAAAATAATAAAAATGCCTCTATGCTTTTTTATGATAAGGAAGAAAAAATCCAAATAAGATTAAAAGTTGAATGTATTATTAATCACAACAATAAAATAACAAAAGAGTCTTGGTCAAAAACAGGACATATCAGCAGAAAATGTTATTTGGTTGATAATGGACCAGGAACTGAGTCTCCTACCCCAACTTCTGGTTTAAAACCTGAGTTAGATAATTTTGAATTTACAATGGAACAAAGCGAAGAAGGTTATAAAAACTTTACTGTAATTCAATGTAAAATAAAAACTATTGAATGGCTTTATTTAGCTGTCAAAGGTCATCGTAGAGCCAGATTTGAATTAGATAATAATAAAGAATATTGGTTAGTTCCTTAGAATTTTTTCATTTTATTGATTTAGAATATTTTTTCCAATTTTCTTGATATCTTATTGCATTTTCTTTTACCGCTTTAATTTCATCTTCAGTGAGTTTTCTAATTACTCTACCAGGAGATCCTACAACTAAAGAGTTATCAGGAATTTCTTTATTTTCAGTTATTAAAGATTTAGCACCTATGACACAATTATTTCCGATTTTAGCATTGTTTAAGATTACTGTTCCTATTCCAATTAAACTATTATCTCCAATTGTACATCCATGAAGCATAACCATATGACCAACTGTTACATTTTTTCCTATCTTTAATGGGTACCCTGGATCAGTGTGTAAAATGCTTCCATCTTGAATATTTGAACCCTCACCTACATAAATATTTTCAATATCTCCTCTTAGAGTTGCATTAAACCAAATACTTGTATTTTTTTCTAATGTAACATCTCCAACAATAGTAGCATTGGGCGCTACCCAATTTTCGCCTGAATTTTTTGGTTTTTTATTTTCCAAATCGTAAAACATACTTTATATAATACCTAACATGTCACTAACAAAAACTCCAATATGTGATTTCGGAAAAAAAGCTGAAAATTTCCAATTAAATTCTACTGATAATAAAATTATTTCACTTAAAGATATTAAAGGTAAAAGTGGCACCCTCATAATGTTTATTTGCAATCACTGTCCATATGTTAAAGCGGTAATTGAAGACATTGTTCAAGATTGTAAAAAATTAGAATCGGATGGAATAAAATCTGTAGCAATTTGTTCTAATGATGTAATAAATTATCCCGAAGACTCTTTTGACAATATGATAAAATTTGCAAAAGAAAATCATTTTAACTTTCCTTACTTAATTGATAAGACACAAAAAGTAGCTAAAGCCTATGGTGCAGTATGTACTCCTGACTTTTTTGGTTACAATAATAATCTAGAATTACAATATCGAGGCAGAATAAGAGAGCTTAGAGAACTAAAACCTGTAAAAGGTGGTAATAGTGATTTATTAAATGCAATGCAAATGGTGGCACAAACTGGCAAAGGTCCATTAGATCAAATCCCAAGCATGGGCTGTAATATCAAATGGTTAGATAATTAATGTATATAGTTGTAACAAGATCTTTCCCTCCTGAGCTTGGAGGAATGCAAAACTTAATGTGGGGATTGTCTAATTCTCTATCAAAATATTATATGATTAAAGTATTTGCAGATTATCATGAGCATCATCAAATTTATGACAAAAAAGTATCCTTCAGTGTAGAAAGAGTTGGTGGAGTTAAAATACTAAGAAAATACAGAAAAGCTTATTTAGTAAACGAATATATAAATAAAAATAAAAATATTAAAGGAGTTATTGCAGACCATTGGAAAAGTTTAGAGTTAATTAAAACAAATAAAAAAAAAATATGTTTAATTCATTCAAAAGAAATTAATCATGAACAGGGAAGTAGTTTAAACAAAAGAATTTTAAATGTTTTAAATAATGTAGATCATGTAATATCAAATTCAAAGTATACTAAAGATTTAGCAATTAATTGCGGTGTTAATACAAATAAAATTAAAGTTATTAATCCTGGAATATATCCAGCAAAAGAGTTAGACAAAAAAACATTAAACGAAGCTGAAAATTTATTAAAAAATAAAAAACCAAGATTAATTACAGTTTCAAGATTTGATAAAAGAAAAAATCACGAAAAAATTATAATGGCCTTGAGAAATCTAAAACAAAATTACCCAAATATTATCTATATTT